>JBAXWQ010000030.1:0-18460 GCA_037128315.1 Opitutia bacterium
CCCCTGCCTTTATTGACTCCCGGCTGATTCCGCTCCGATTAACGGCGGCCGTAGGCGCGCCAGAGGATCAGCGCCGCGATCGGATGCAGGCAGGCTCCGATCGCGAAGATCGCGCCGTAGCCGACACTGCTGACGATGGGGCCGACGAAGGCGTTGCACAGCATGCCGGTGCCCGCCCCGAAGGCGCTCATCAGCGCCACGGCCGTACCGATCATTTTTTGCGGCACGAGATCGGCCATGAGGATATTGGTGAAATTCAGCCACGTCACCGCCATCACCCGCACCAGACAGAGTAGCACGATCGCTAGCGCGGGTTGTTGTATATAATTCAGGGCGAAAACCAGCGGGGCCAGAATCACGAGGCTCTGCAAAATAACCCGTCGGCTGCGGGCCGGAGCCCAGCCGAAGCGGGTCACCAGCCAGTCGCTGGTCGTCCCCAAAACCAACAGTACCGTGGTCGCAACCGCGGTCGGAATCCAGCCCACGCGGCCCAGGTCACCCAGCGACATGCCCAGTTTTTCCTGAAGAAAGCCCGGCTCCCAGTAGATCAGGAAAAACCAGAGGGGATCACTGATCAGGCGCGCCGCAATCACACCCCAGATTTCACGGCGGCGCAGCACGTCGCGATACGAGAAGGAAGGGGCCGCCGCCGCGGGGCTCGTTCGGCTGGCGGGGGGTCGCTTGTCGGTCCACCACCACGCGAGCGCGATGAAAATACCGCCGAGTCCCGGTCCGAAAAAGGCCGCATGCCAGTTCCAGCGCGTCGTGAACCAGACCGCCAAGGGTGTGGCCATCACCTGCCCGACGACGTAGAGCGGCTCCTTGATGGTCGAAGCCAGCCCCCGGCGGTGCGCCGGCACCCATTGGAAAATGGCGACCATGATCGCCGGCATAACCCCGGCCTCGGCGACACCGAGAAGCGCGCGGCACGCGCCCATTTCACTCAGATTCCGTGCCAAGCCGGAAAATACGGTCGCGGCCGACATCGCGCCGATGAAGAGCGGCATCATCAGGCGCGTGCCCCAGCGATCGATCAGCCGGCCGGTGAAAAAATAGCAGGCCGTGTAAAAGATCATGAACGTCGTCACCAGCCAGCCGTAATCGGTGTCGGTCCAACCCTGGTCGGTCTTCAGAGTGGTCTTGAGGACGGACAACGTCTGCCGATCCATGTAGAATAGCATTCCAGCAAAGCCGCAGAGCACGACGACGGCCCACCCGCGCTTACTGATCCGGGAAACCTCGGGGTCACCGGTCATCGCCGGCTGAGGGTTGGGTAAGGACATGGGGAGGGGGGCAGGGGAAAGATGCAGATTTACCGGGGCACGGCAAGTGGTGGCCGTCGTCCGGCCTATTCATTCGGGGTGTCCCCGAGCCAATCCGGGAGCGGACGCTCTGGACAATCCGCGGGCCGCGCTCATCGTTGACCCATGTCGAGTCCCATCACCCTGCAGGATGTCGCGGACCGCGCCGGGGTCCATCGCACCACGGTCTCCCTGGCGCTGCGGGATCATCCGCGCATTCCGGTCGCCACGCGGGAGCGCATCCACGCTTTGGCCGAAAAACTCGGCTACCGGGCGAATCCGCTCGTCACGGCACTGATGAAGTCGCGCCGGACGGGCAGCGCCGTGAAGCACACCGTGCTGGCTTATGTGACCAACCACTCGACCCGCTTTGGCTGGCGCCCCCCGGAACTGGACCAGCCGGATTTTTTTCCCGGCGCCGTCGCGCGGGCGAAGGACTTCGGCTACAAGCTGGAGCATTTCTGGATGGCGGAACCCGGGATGACGCCCGCCCGGTTTCGCGACATCCTGCGGGCGCGGGGGATTCACGGGATTTTGGTGGGCCGGTTGCCGGCTGACTTGCACCGGCTCGAATTCGCGTGGGAGCATTTTTCCTGCGTCGCCCTCGGGTCGACCCTGGAAACGCCGCGACTGCACTTTGTGGCTCAGGGTATGTTCTTCACGGCGCGACATTCCATGCAGCAATGCATCGAGCGCGGCTACCGACGCATCGGGCTCGTCTTTTCGACGCCCAAGGATTATCCGCGTGCGGTCGACCGCTGGGTGGGTGGCTATTTCTGCCAGCAGCATCTTCTGGCCAAGGCGGACCGCATCCCGATCTATGAAACAGGTCCGGAAAATCGCGGGGCGTTTCTGGCGTGGTTCAAAAAATGGCAGCCCGATGCGCTGCTCGTGAGTCGCGCAGCCCCGGTTATCGCCTGGCTCCAAGGCGCCGGTTACGCGGTGCCGGGCGATGTCGGGGTCGTAGATCTCCGCAACGAGCGACCGGAATTGGGACACTCCGGAATCTTTGACGATATGGCCAAAGTCGGCGCGCTGGGAGTCGATATGTTGCTGGGTCTCATGCACCGCAATGAGCGAGGCGTCTCACCCGACCCCCACGAAGTGCTGCTGCCGGGCGCCTGGTTCGAGGGGACGACGCTGCCCGCGCGCCGTTGAATTACCCTCCGTCCTTCGTTCAACAATGAGCGCAGCCGTGGCTTTGCGAAGGGTCGGCCGGACTCATTGATGAAGCCTATGGCTAGCGCAAACCCCGGCGCCAACGGCACGCGCCCCGCACATCACTTTCCGGACGGCTTTGTCTGGGGGGTGGCCGCGGCCGCGCCGCAAATCGAGGGCGCCGCGGCCGAGGATGGCAAAGGCGAATCCATCTGGGACCGCTTTGCGCTGACGCCGGGCAAAGTCCTCAACGGCCACACGCCGGCGGTCGCCTGCGACCATTACCACCGGTTCCGCGAAGATTTTACCCTCATGCGCGAACTCGGGATTAAGCATTACCGGCTCTCACTCGCGTGGCCGCGAATTTTTCCATCCGGCGACGGGACGCTCAACCAGGTCGGCCTGGATTTCTACCGGCGCGTGCTCGGGTCGATGGAGGAGAATGGCATCACCCCGTGGGTGACCCTGTTTCACTGGGATTTGCCGCAGGCGCTCGAGGATCGGGGTGGCTGGCGAACCCGCGCCGTGGTCGACGCTTTCGCGCGCTATGCCGATACCGTGGTGCGCGCCTTCCCCTCGGTGAAAAACTGGATCACGCTCAATGAAATCTCGTGCTTTACCGAAAAAGCCTACGGCGGCGGGAACAAGGCGCCCGGAGTCAACGAGGGCGCCGCCGTCGTCAACCAAACCTATCACCACGCCCTGCTTTGCCACGGGCATGGTGTTCGGGCGGTGCGCGAACATGGGGCGACCGGCGCGCGGGTTGGCCTGACGGACAACCCCATCGTGCCCATTCCCGTCACGGAGACGCCCGCGGACATCGCGGCCGCCCATGCCATCTTCCGGGAGGAGAACATCCGTGTTCTTGACCCGCTCTATCGCGGCGGTTACGCTGATCGTTATCTTCAGGCCGCCGGGGCGGCGCGGCCGCAGGACGCGCCGGATGACTTTGCTCTCATCGGCCAGCCAACCGACTTTCTCGGTCTGAATATCTACGCCGGCGTCTTTGTGCGCGCGGGGGCGGACGGTCGGCCCGAAAAACTGGCCTTTCCCTCCCACTTCCCTCGGGCCGACAGCCCTTGGCTGCAACTCAGCCCGCAGGCGCTGTATTGGGGACCCCGGCATGTCGCTGATCTTTTCGGGGTGCAGTCGATCTACATCACCGAAAACGGCTGCGGCTATGATGATGAGCCCGTGGTCAACGGCCAGTGCCTCGACCTGCACCGGCGCGATTTTCTGCGCAACTATCTCGGCGAGCTGCAACGGGCGATCCGCGACGGGGTGCCCGTTGACGGGTACATGCTCTGGTCGTTCTTCGACAATTTCGAATGGCAGGACGGTTACCAGCGACGGTTCGGCATCTGCCATGTGGATTTCGCGACCCAGCGCCGCACGCCGAAGCTCAGCGCCCACTGGTACGCCACCGTGATGCGCGAGAACCGAATTGTCTAACCGGCGCGGCGATCAATCGTTCTCTGACTCCAATCTAACTCCAACCCATCATCCTATGATCAAGTTAAACCTATGTGCCCTGACCTGCCTGGTGCTCGTCCCCGCTGGTGCCTTCTGCGCGGAACCGTCCGGCTCCGCCTTGTCGCCGCCCCTGATGGTCAGTGCGACGCGCTCACCGGACAAGCCATGGAGTGAGTATGCCACTCGCGTGGTCGCGACGCTGCCCGATTATGCGATCCATTCGGATGGCGCCCTTTCAACCTACGGCGGCCTCAAGTCGGTGACGCGCAAGGCCACCGGCTTCTTTCGAGCCGAGAAGACGGGCGCCCGCTGGTGGCTCGTCGACCCGGAAGGCCATCCGTTCATCAACGTCGGGGTGGTGAATGTTGATATTCCCGCCGGGTCCATCGAGGCCAACCGCGCGTTGCGCGACCAGTTTGGCCCCCGTTCCGCCTGGGCCGAAGTGGCTTTAACCCAGTTGCGCGCCCATGGGTTCAACGGCTCCGGGGCCTGGTCCGACGACAGCTCGCTGCGCGCGTCGTCGCACCCGGTTGTCTACACCCGCATCTGGGATTTCATGAGTGCCTATGGCAAAAAACGCGGCGGCACCTACCAGGAGCCGGGCCATATCGGTTACCCCCAGGGCTGCATCTTTGCCTTTGATCCGGAGTTTCCGGCGTTTTGCGACGAGTATGCAGCCAAGAATCTCGCCGCGCTGAAAGACGACCCGTGGCTGCTGGGACATTTCTCTGACAACGAACTGCCGTTCTACCACAAGACACTGGATAATTTTCTCAGTCTGCCGAAGGCCGATCCGGGCCAGAAAGCCGCCGCCGACTGGCTCGCCCAGCGCCGTGCCGGCCGGGCGGATCAATCCACCCTGACGGAAGACGAGCGGCATGACTTTCTCGGCTTTCTGGCCGAGCGTTACCTCTCGATCACGAGCGCGGCGATCCGGAAGTACGATCCCAACCACCTCTGTCTCGGGCCGCGCTTCAATTCCTACGAGCTCGACGTCGCGCCGGTTTTCGCCGCGGCCGGCCGTCATCTCGACGTGATCGCGATCAATTATTACCGTGCCTGGACACCCGATCCCGCCCGAATGAAACGCTGGACCGAATGGTCGGGCAAACCCTTCCTGATCACCGAGTGGTATGCGAAAGGCATGGACTCCGGCTACTCCAACCTGAGCGGCGCCGGCTGGACCGTAAAGACCCAGAGGGACCGCGGCCTGTTCTATCAGAATTTTGCGCTCGGCCTGCTCGAGTCGGGTGACTGCGTCGGCTGGCACTGGTTCAAATACATGGATAACGATCCGTCGGACCTAAGCACCGACCCTTCCAATCGCAACTCGAACAAGGGGATCGTCACGATTCGCTTCGCCCCCTATGCGCCGCTGCTCGAGGCGATGAAGGAACTCAACTCGCAGGTCTACTCGCTTGCGGAGTATTTCGACGGCCGGAAACGCTGAAGACCGGCGTAATTTCACAAGGCGCTCAACAATGAGTGCAGACGGGCGTTTGCTCGCGGTGACCGCCGGCGCTTCGAATGGCCCGGCCTGACTTCGTCAGGGACCGCGCAAGCCCATCTGTTCACCCCAATCCCCACATCCTCTCAGACTAACCTGGCGGGTGGCTCGAAAACCTTTGGCCGGAATTTTATTTCCCCGCCGGATACCGGGCAACTCCATCCCAATCTCCCCGCCCGAGCCCCGGGCCGCATTCTCTCACCCATGGCCCTTGTCACTAACCCGATCCTGCCCGGTTTTCATCCCGATCCCAGCATCGTGCGGGTGGGCGATTGGTATTACCTTGCCAACTCCACCTTTGAGTGGTGGCCGGGCGTGCGAATCCACCGGACGCGCGACCTCGCCCGGTGGGAGCCCGCGGGCTATGCCCTCACGCGCCGCTCGCAGCTCGATCTTCGCGGCTGCCCCGACTCGGGGGGCGTTTGGGCGCCCTGCCTGTCCCACGCCGACGGATTATTTTGGCTGATCCACTCGGACACCAAATCGCTCAAAAGCCGGTTCAAGGACGTTAGCAACTACCTCAGCACCGCCGAAAACATCACCGGTCCGTGGTCGGAGCCGATCAGGCTTAATGCGAGTGGCTTCGATCCCTCTCTATTTCACGATGCCGACGGACGCAAATGGCTGGTCAATCAGATCTGGGATCCCCGGCCGGGCCGCAATGCCTTCGCGGGGATCGCACTGCAGGAGTATTCCGTCGCGGCGCGCCGGCTGGTCGGTGCGCCGGTGAATATTTTCCGGGGCAGTGCCTTGGGCTTGACGGAAGGGCCGCATCTCTACCGCCAGGACGGCTGGTATTACCTCGTGACCGCCGAGGGCGGCACCGGGTGGGAGCACGCCATCACCGTCGCCCGCAGCCGCACCCTGACCGGTCCTTACGAACTCAGTCCGCATCATCCCCTGCTCACGGCGCGCGATCCCAGCGCCCCGTTGCAGAAAGCCGGTCATGGTTCCTTCGTACAGAGCCCCGACGGCCGCTGGCATGTGGCCTACCTTTGCAGCCGCCCGGTTGGGCCCGCGCGGCGCTGCCTCCTCGGCCGGGAGACGGCATTGCAACCATTGGACTGGCCGGCGGGAGACTGGCCTCGTTTGGCGGGAGCCACCGGGCCGGTCGAGCGTTTCGAGCTGCCCGGCGACCAGCCGGTCGGCGACTACTTGCCGGAATTCATTGATGAGTTCCGCGATTCGACGCTGGGGTTTCACTGGAACACGCTGCGCGAGCCGCCGCATCGCGACTGGCTTTCGCTCGCGGAGCGGCCCGGCTGTCTGCGCCTGCGCGGCCGTCACTCGCTTACGTCCGCATTCGATCAAAGCCTGGTTGGCTTCCGGTTGCTGCATCAGGACTGCCGGATCGAAGCCCGGCTGGAATTCGTGCCCGCAAGTTTCCAGCAGACCGCGGGGCTCGCGCTCTACTACAACACCGGAAATTTCTATTATGCCGGGGTCACCCGCAACGATGCGGGCAACCGCGTCCTCCGCATCCTTTCGGCCGTCAACAGCCACCCCCGCGAGGTGCTCGCCACCCCGCATCCGCTCGCTGAATCGGGCGACATTTTGCTGCGGGCTGAACTCCGCCAGGGCCTGCTGAGTTTTAGCGTCGCCTGCGAAGGTACTCCTTTCGAAGTCGTGGCCGGCGGGATTGATGCCACCACTTTGTCGGATGATGCCATCATCGAAGGTGGCAGCTGGGGATTCACCGGCACCTTCGCCGCCCTCTGCGCTCAGGACAGTGGCGATTCCGGTTTGCCCGCCGATTTTACGCGCTTCCATTATCAGTCGATTTTTCAAAAACCCGAAAATGATTTTCCCAAATGAACACGGCAGACGTTGACGCCCTGATCAAGGGTCTGGAGAATCAGCTGAGGATGACCACCGAAAGCATCCCGGTATCCCGGCGCGATACAGATCCCCTCCTGCTTTCCCTGCGCGCCGAACTTGCGGCGGCCCGCCTGCCGCGGATCATAACCAAACCCGCTCTTGCGCGATGAAAAAATCCCAAACAGAACGTCACTCCCCCGGTCGCCTTCTCCTGATGGCGACACTATTCCTTGGAATGATCGCGGCGCCCGCCAGCGCAGCGACCAACCCGCCTCCCGGGTCGAGCGCAACCCCGGCGAAAGAATCGACTCCCCGCGAAATCAAGGGGAGCGAGCCCCATGTCTTCAGGGCCATGGGTGAGGTCGAATTGCGTCTGCACGTCGTCAAACCCGCGGATTGGGATCAGACCCAGCACCGCGCCTGTCTCGTGAGCTACTTTGGCGGCGGGTGGAACAGCGGCACCCCGGAGAGTAGCATCGCCTGGGCGCGCTGGGCAGCCGAGCTCGGCCTGGTGGGCGTCGCCCCCGACTACCGTACGCGCAACCGCTTCGCCAGCACTCCGGAGGATTGCATCGCCGATGGTCGGGCCGCCTTTCGCTGGGTCATTCTTCATGCGGCGGAGCTCGGGATTGATCCCCAAAAAATTGTCGCGCTGGGCAGCTCGGCCGGTGGACATGTCGCCGCCTGGACGGCCATTCCCGCGCACGGGCCCGGGCCCGATGATCCACCCCCGCCGTTCCGACCGGCCGCGCTGATCCTCGTCAATCCGGTGACGGATACCAAGGAGGGCGGATATGGAGGCCCCAAGCGATTCGGCGACAGTGCACCGCGGGCTCTGGCCTGCTCGGTCCCCGACCAAATGTCCCGGAACATGCCCCCGACCCTGGTCTTCCATGCCACGGCGGACCTCACCGTCCCTTATGCCAATTCGGTGTTTTTCCGCGACCGGATGGTGGCAAATGGCAATCGCTGCGAACTCGTCACCTTTCAGGGCTTGGGCCATACCTACAGCTCAAGTAAACTTTGGGGCGAAGAAGGAAGAAAGGCTGAACAACGCACCAAGGCGGAGGCGCTGAACTTCCTGCGCAGCCTTTCCTTGATTGGATCAATCGGGGGCCATCCCTGATCTGGCCGCACCCTTCCGCTCCCGCCCTTATCGTGCCGGTATTTTTTCATATTTGTCTGCCGCTGCTCAACGATGAGCGCAGAGCAGACTTTGTGTTTCTCCCGCCCGTGCGCTGACTTTGAACCATCGCCCCTTTATTTTACCCCATCGTACTCCCATGAATCGCTATCTGAAAATTGCCAATCTACTCCTCTGCTCGGTCGGCTTCGTGAACATGCTCCCTGCCCAAACCACCGCCGATCGAGTGTTGCCCGCCAGCGCGTCGACGCCGGCCGAGCCGAAGAAGGCCAGCGAGGAGACGCTCGTCCTCTCGCCCTTCACGGTGACGAGCAGTCAGGACGTCGGCTTTGTTGCCGCCAATGCGCTCGCCGGCGGGCGCATGGCCACCGCGCTCAAGGATACCCCGGTCGCCTACTCGGTGCAGACCTCCGAATTCCTCGAGGCATTCAATCTGACGGATGTCGCGCAAGCGGCACAGTGGACGGTGAACGCGAATCACAACGAAGGCGACGGCACCTATAAGGCCTTTGGCACGACCGCCGTCTCCCAGGTGAATATCCGCGGCATCAAGGTCAACAGCCCCACGGTGAATTTCTTTCCCACCGCGTACACGTTGGACGGCTACAATATTGACCGGATCGACTATGCGCGCGGTCCCAACGCCGTGCTCTTTGGGGCCGGTGGCATTGGGGCGACCGTTAATACCGTTACGAAGCAGGCGATTGCCGGCAAAACCATCCGCAAGACCCAAGCCCTGATCGGCAGCTACGGCCGCCGCCGGCTGTTGGCTGACATCAACGAGCCCTTCGCCGGCAAGAAGGGCGCCGTGCGCGCAAATTTCATGTGGGAGGATGCGGACACGTGGCGTAACTACGAATGGACAAAAAGGAAGGGCGTCGCCTTGGCCACCACCTATCAGCTGACCCCGAATCTCTCGATTCGCGCTGGCGCCGAGTATATCGACCGGGCCGAGACCAAGGGATTAATGACCATGACCGAAAATATTTCCGGCTGGGACGGCAAGACCAGCACGAGCTTCGGGACGCTCGGCAAGCCGATCATCACCGGAACCACCACCCTGACGACGGCGCTGAGCACGGCGCAACGGGCGGCCTTTGGGGTGGGCGGCGGCGCGAGCGCGGGCGGCGTCTCGGGCACCATGGGCCAGAAGTTTGTGACCAGCACGTTGTTTGGGGCCGATGACGAGATGATGAATATGCAGCGGTATTTCTCCACCGCTGGGGCCAGCCAGAACAGCACTCTCGCCAACAGCGGGCGGATCAATGGCGTGGCGATTATTACGCCCGGGGTTAACCTTGCCTCATACGCCATGATCGACGGCGACCAATTCGCCGATCGCTATACCCTGGCGCTGGCTGGTTCGCCGTATTTTTCCGTTCCCAACCGGAGCTTCACCCCGCTGTGGGCCAACAAGAACCTGCCCACGTTTACCGAACGGGCCAAGAATGGATCAGTGGTTCTAAACTATACCTTGGGCAAAAACCTTTTCTTCCAAGTCGCGGGCAATGCCAATCGCGTCCACATCATGGGCAATACCGCCGTGCGGCGTGGGTCGGAGACCATGCTGATTGATATTAACAAAAATCTGCCCAATGGGAATGTGAACCCGGGTTATCTCCATCCCTATGTGGAATATCTCGAATACCGAAATCCCCGGGACTACGCCAACGAGGGCATTCATCTGCAGGGTGTTTATAAGAAAGATACCAAAATCGGTAAATTCCAATTGAGCGTCATCGGGGGCGGAAACAATGAAGCGACCCGCTTCCGCGCCAGGACCCTGCTCATGCCAGTCCTGAAGACCCTGGCGAGCGGCGCGCTGCCCACAGGCGGGGTAGATCTTGATGCCCGCACTTGGTTGGACGGTAGCAACAGCGCGAATAGCGAGTACGGCGTTTGGAATCGGCTGTACTTGGATCAGCCGAACCGGACGGTGACGGATCCCAGCCAGCACACCTATAAGCTGGTCAACGGCATCAGTGGCATCACGGAAACCGTGAAGCCGACGTGGATGTATGATGCAACCCGCGAAGACAACAACCGGGACACGGTCAAGAAGTACCATTTCTTCCAGACCGCCGGAAACTTGGATCTCTTTAACAACCGTCTGGTGCTGATCGGTGCGTTCCGTCGGGACTTCACTTACCTGGCCGAAAATCGGATCATTTCGTCCGGTGATGAGCCGGTCGGCTGGAACGGCAACACGCTCATTTTCCGTGGGGATGCACCCAAGGACTACTTCGACCTGATGTATCAGCCGAAATCCTCCACCGGCGTCGTCACCGGGGCGCCCATCCCGGCCGATGTTCGCCCGCGGACGGTCGTCAATGGCGTCAGCATTGGCCAATCGCAGTACGCCACTGATCGCTTCAAAAACGACTATAATGCGCCGGCCCTGCATCCGAACATCAATACCTTCACGCTGGGCGGGGTGGTCAACGTCACGCCGTCGCTCGGTATGTACTACAACGTCAGCCAATCGTTCAGCCTTGTGACGGCCTCGCCGACCCTCGATGGATCGTTGCTGCCCCCGACCGCATCACAAGGCACGGATTATGGCATTCGCTATACCCTGCCGAACGGCAAGCTCTCGCTGAGCGCCGGCAAGTTCATTTCTCATCAAGCCGGAGCCGCCGCGACAGTGTCGGGGCTGACCGACTACAACAACATCTACTCCCTGGCCCCGCTTGGTCCGACGGCGGCCGCGGACGCGACCTTGCGAAATACCCACAATCTCGCGAACTTCCCCGTGAATGTGTACGACACCTCGACCGCCGAATCGAGCGGCTATGAGTTTGAACTGACGGCCAATCCCCTGCGGGGCTTGCGCATCACCGCCAACGCGGGTTTTACGGACACGTACGATCACGACAAGAATCCGCGCTTGATCGCGTATTTCGCCTCCGCCGATGCCATGGCCCGCACCATTCTCGCCGAAGGCGGGATCCTGATCAGTGCGGCCAACGTGGCCACGACCCAGGCTATCTACACCGATCCCACCGCGCCTGGCTATAGTGCCGCCAAAGCAAATAATTCCGCGCGCTCAAGCGCGGCGGCCGTTGCGTGGAACGATCTTCAGACTGTCCAGCTCCCAAACAGCGTTGTCGCCAACCTCTATCAGCCCCGCACGGGGATCAATAAATGGGGCGGCAACTTGGCGACGGATTATACCTTTCAATCCGGCCGGCTGAAGCAGCTACGGATCGGCGGGGGCGTTAGAATGCGCACCGGACAGGTCGTCGGCTTCCGCGGGAGCGATACGATCGTGGATCCCAATGATCCGACGAAGGCGATCGACGACCCCACGGTTGATGCAACGACCCCGGTTATTGCCAAAGGCTACACGACCGTTACCGGGTCGCTGCACTATCAGTTCAGGCTGAAGAATAAGTCGCTCGTGCAAATCGATCTGTTTGTGGATAATTTGCTGAACAACACGGATCCGATCTTTAGCAACAACGGGG
This sequence comes from Opitutia bacterium, assembly GCA_037128315.1. Taxonomy (GTDB): domain Bacteria; phylum Verrucomicrobiota; class Verrucomicrobiia; order Opitutales; family Opitutaceae; genus Lacunisphaera. Next base: position 11,869 of record JBAXWQ010000030.1, read on the forward strand.
GCAATTCTAACACCGGCAACACCGTGTTCGCGCCCCGGAGCGGCAGTATTACGGATCCATCCCGGGTCACCATTCCCGGCGTCTTTACCTATTTGACCCCGCGGAACTATACTCTCGCCGTCAAAGTGGATTTCTAAAGGATTCAAATCATGGCAGGAATCATCTAGCGATAGCGGGGGCACCGGATCTCGGCCGCCCCCGCTTCTTTTCCTCCCATGAAAATCCGGGTCCCTATTGCCCTCGTCGCCCTGCTATTTATCGGGGCGATCGCAGTGGCGGAAACCCCGTTCAGCAACGCCGCCGCGCGCCAGGCTCTGTCCCTGAATGGCCGCTGGCAGGTCATCGTCGATCCCTACGACAACGGCTACTTCAACTATCGGCTCGAGCCGTTTGATGCGACCGCCAAGCCGACCGGCGGCTACTTCCTCGATCGCAAGCCAGCAAACCCGAGCGAACTGGTCGAGTACGATTTCGACCGCAGCCCTTCGCTCAACGTGCCCGGTGACTGGAATTCGCAGGAGGAAAAGTTGTTCTATTACGAGAACACCGTCTGGTATCGCCGAAAGTTTGACTTCACGCCGTCGTCGACGACCACCCGGCAATTTCTCCACTTCGGCGGCGCAAATTATACGGCGGATGTCTACCTGAACGGCCAGAAGTTGGGCCAGCACGTCGGCGGCTTCACTCCCTTCCAGTTTGAGGTCACCGGCAAATTGCGCGCGGCCGGCAATTCCCTCGTGGTCCGCGTCAATAACAAGCGCGCCCCCGAGGCGGTGCCCACCGTCAACACCGACTGGTGGAACTACGGCGGACTTACCCGTGATGTCATGCTGCTGGAAACTCCCGCGACCTGCATCCGCGACTATTCCCTCCAGTTGCAGCCAGGCGCCGACCACCGGGTGCGCGGTTATGTCCAGCTCGCCGGCCCGGCGCTGCAGCAATCGGTGAAAGTTGAAATCCCCGCGCTCCATCTCGCGGTCGAAGTCGCGGCGGACGCGACCGGTCGCGCTCCGTTTGAATTTGTACTGACCGGGGCCGAGCTCTGGACTCCCGAGCATCCCCGGCTCTACGAGGTCACGCTCACGGCCGGCGCGGATCATCTCACAGAGAAGGTTGGCTTCCGCACCATCGAGACGCGCGGGGCGGACATCCTCCTGAACGGCAAATCCATTTTCCTGCGCGGCATCAGTCTGCACGAGGAGAATCCCCTGCGCGGCGGTCGGGCCACGACCGCCGCGGATGCGCGTCAGCTTTTGGGCTGGGCCCGCGAGCTCGGCTGCAACTACGTCCGCCTCGCGCATTATCCGCACAACGAGCACATGGCCCGCGTCGCCGACGAGATGGGCATTTTGCTCTGGGCGGAAGTGCCCGTCTACTGGACGATTCATTGGGACAACCCGGCCACCTATGCCAACGCGGAGAATCAGCTGACAGAACTGATCACCCGCGACCGCAACCGCGCCAGCATCATCATCTGGTCCATGGCCAACGAGACGCCCATATCCCCGGCGCGCACCGTCTTCCTGAAAAAACTCGTGGCCCACACCCGGACCCTCGACCCGACTCGCCTGATCTCTGCCGCCATGGAGCGCCACTCCCCGCCGGAAGATCCGAGCACGAATATTGTCGAGGACCCGCTCGCCGAGGTAACCGACCTGGTCAGTTTCAACCAATACATCGGCTGGTATGTCGGGGTACCCGATGATTGCGCGAAGGCGAAGTGGATCATCAATTACAACAAGCCCGTTATTATCAGCGAATTTGGCGGCGACGCCCTGCAGGGCATGCACGGCGACCGGCGCACTCGCTTCACCGAGGAATTCCAAGCCGACCTTTATCGCCAGACGCTGCCGATGTTGGAAAAAATCCCGCAGCTCCGCGGCATGACTCCCTGGATCCTGTGCGACTTCCGTTCGCCGCGCCGGGCGTTGCCGCAGGTACAGGACGGCTGGAACCGGAAGGGGCTCATCGGCGAGAATGGCACACGCAAGCAGGCCTTCGCCGTACTGCAGGAATTCTACGCCCGCAAAGCCGCGGAGGCGGCTATACGCTGACCCGGTAACCCACCACGACGCGCTGGTGATGATCGGGCCCGATTACGGACAAGAGTTTGGGCTTCCCGTGACCTTGTGGCTAAAATAAAGCCAACGGCCCTAGCTGCGGTCTGCGCGACGCCGGTGGCCGCTGACTTGGGTGGCCGCTCGCCTTCGAGCCAGTAAGGCAGCCGCGGTCAATCGCACACTTGTAACTTTGCAGAAACAACTGGCGGAGAAAGATCTCCGCCTGACGGCAGGTCAGATGGTCGCCTGTTTTAGCAACACGGAAGCGGCGGCGCGAGCGCTGGCCGCGGAGTCGGACGACCCAGTGGCGTGGGCCGAGAGGATGGCCCCGTTGATCAGAAGGCTGAGAGCAGCGGCCAATTCCGCCGGGCGGGAGGCCCCGGCCTCCGTGGCGAGCTTGGTCAGCAGCACATTGACCGCTTCCTTGTGATGCCAGGCCGCCCGATGGATGGGGTGGACCGGATCCGGATATTCGCTGAGGGCGCGAATGAAGGCGCAGCCCTTGAAGTCGGCGCTGTCGAACCAGACCTTGAGCCAGTCAAATACGGCGAGCAGGCGGCGGGTGGGGGAGCGGCCCGCCGCTTCCACCGCGGCGGCGAGGGCGGTGCGAACATCGGCATCCAACTTTTCGATGACCGCCACGATCAGCTCGTCCTTCGACGTAAAATGATTGTAGAGGGTCATCTTGGCCACGCCGGCCTCGGCAAGGAGGGTGTCGATGCCGACGATCCGGAAGCCGTCGCGGTAGAACAGCCGCTGGGCGGTGTTCATGAGGTGCGTGCGCTTGGCGGAGACGGCCTCGGGGGCGGCGGCAGGGGACATTAGGGCAATTTGGCTGGGCGCCGGGGCGGCGGCAAGAAAATAGACAGATCTGTCTATATTTTGCTTGCAATCGAGTAGACAGAGCTGTCTAGTGCTGCTCTTTCCCATGGCCCACCAATTCATCAGCACCAACTTCACCGACCCGGTCCTGCAGGCGCAGGAAGCCTATTACGGCCGGTCCCAGAAGGTGCCCCCGGCGCCCGGCCCGGACGAGATGGGCGCACAGGAAGAGGTTTTCATCCAGCGGCGCGACAGCTTTTATCTCGCCTCGGTCAATCAGGACGGGTGGCCCTACATTCAGCACCGGGGTGGTCCGCGCGGGTTCCTGAAGTTCCTTGATGGACACAACCTCGGATTCGCCGACCTGTCCGGCAACCGCCAACTCCTGACCACCGGCAATGTCGCCGTTAACGACCGGGTGGCGCTCTTCCTGATGGACTACCCGCGACGCGAGCGGCTGAAAATTATCGGCCAGGCCGAGATCCTTCCCGCGAACGATCATCCGGCGCTCGCCGCCGAGCTGGCCCCGGAGGGCGTCCCGGCCCGGATGGTTGAACGTCTATTCCGCATCCGCGTCACGGGCTTCGATTGGAACTGCCCGAAATACATCACGCCGCGTTTCACCGCTGAGGAAGTCGAGCAAGCCGCCGCGCCGCTTCAGCGCCGCATCGTCGAACTCGAGGCCGCCCTGGCTGCCGCCAAAAGCCGCTAGCCCATCCCTTTTCGGCCGGATTTCCCGGCCGGATTATCAACCATAATCAGAAAACAAAAGTCATCATCATGTCCTCCCGTATCCCCGCCCTCGATCCTATCAACGCCACCGGCCCGACCGCCGAGCTCTTCACCGCGGTGAAGTCGAAACTCGGTATGGTGCCGAACCTCATGCGCACGCTCGGCCAGTCGCCGGCGGCTCTCGACGCTTATCTCAGCTTCAGCGGCAAGCTCGCCGCCGGCGTGCTCCCGGCCAAGGTCCGCGAGCAGATCGCACTGGCCGTCGCCGAGACGAACGCGTGCGACTACTGCCTCGCCGCCCACAGCCTGATCGGCAAGGGCGCGGGTCTCTCCGTCGACGCCATCCTCGCGGCGCGCCGCGTCTCGGCCACGGAGCCCAAGACGGACGCACTGCTCAAGTTCGCCGCCGTGGTCGTGGAGTCGCGTGGCCTCGTGTCCGATGACGCAATCGCCGCCGTACGCGCCGCCGGCGCCACCGATGCCGAAATCATCGAGACGGTCGCTCACGTCGCGCTGAACATCCTGACCAACTACACCAACCACGTCGCGCAGACGGTCGTCGACTTTCCGAAGGCCACGGCCTTGCCCGTCGGCGTCTGAGCGGCCAGTTCCTAGTGGGCGGGGTGCCCTCACCCCGCCCTGAGCGGCCGGAGAAGCGCCTCAACGTCCCGGCACCTTCACATCGAACTTGATCGCGGCCAGCTGCTCGGGGTCACTGCCGATCTTGCGCAGAAAGGGCAGCCAGCGCGGGTCCTGGTAAAGATTGGTGAATGTCCACTGCGTCGCGGTCAGGCTGATCCCGGGGTCGCGGTAGGCTATAGCCTTGTCCAGCCACTCAAAAGCAAGATCGGGCTCGCCGCGGAAGGCATGAATGTAGGCGATATTCCAGGAGGAATCCTTCTCAAATTTGCTGATCAACTCGGCCAGGGCCGCATCGGATTCGGCCTTTCGCCCCATGGCGTGGTAGACCAAGGCCAACCCATCCAACCGCCATGGGGCGCCGGATTCCTGCTGGATTTCCGCCAGGGCCGTCTTGGTGTCACCCATCCGCAGGTATAATCCGCCCATGGTATAGTGGGCCAAGATCCGTCCCGGCGCCAGTCGCAGTGAGGTCTTGATGGCGGCTAGGCCCTCCTCGTTGCGCCCGGCGCGGATGTAGGCGCCGCCGAGGGAGCCGTAGGCCAAGGCGTTCACGGGGTCATGGGCCACGACGTATTCCCCCAGGGTGACGACCAACTCAAATCGGCCCATGCGCCGGGCAAATTGCATGGCTTCCGTCATGATGTCGGTATTTGTGGGCTCCAATTCCAGGGCGTGAGTGAAGTGGCGTGCCGCCTCGGTCAGGTCGCCATTGTTTACGGTAGAGATGATCGATCCGAGCTTGGCATAGGCCGAGGCGTAGTTGGGATCTATGGTCAGCGCCTTTTCCACCGCCTCGCGGCCCAGCCGATAACCTTCATCATTCGTGCGCAGGCCTCCGTCGGCCTGAATGGTATAGCATTTGGCCAACTCGACCCAGGCCGCGGCCAGATTGTTGTCGATCACGATCGCCTGCTGGAAGAGTGAAATACTCTGACTCAACGCGGCGGCGTCACGTTCGCGGCCCACCTGTCGAGCCTGGAGGAACAAGGCATAGGCCTTGGGGTTGACGACCTTCGCCTTCGGGGCATCGCCGAGCAGCGTCACCTTGAGCTGGGTGACCACGGCGGCGGCGATCTCGTCCTGCACAGCAAAGATGTCATCGAGCGAGCGGTCGTAGGTTTCCGACCAGAGGTGCTTGTCGGTGCGGGCGTCGATCAGCTGGGCGGTGATCCGCAGCCGGTTGCCGGACTTGCGCACCGAGCCCTCGAGGATGTGGGCGACGTTGAGCTCCCGCGCCACCTGCGCGAGCTTGAGATCCTTGCCCTTGTAGGAAAACGCCGAGCTGCGCGAGGTCACCTGCAAGGCGGGGACCTTGGCGAGGAGGTTGAGCAGCTCCTCGGACAACCCATCCGAGAAATACTCCTGATCCTTCGTCTGGCTCATGTCGACGAAGGGCAGCACCGCGATGGATTTGGCATCCGGGTTGTTGGCGGTTACCCGTTCCGGTGGCTTCGCCGTTGCGGCTGGAACAACCGGCGCGACCGGAGACGCTTCGGGCTTGGCGGCCGGGCGAAGCAGCACAAAGGCGATGAGCGCCACGACGGCCACGCCGAGGCCCACGGTCAGAAAGGGGAAGCCGGATTTGGCCGGAGCGGTCGCACTGGATGGCGACACCGGGGCGGTGGACTTCGCGCCGGTTTCGCCTGCGCGGGGTCCGGCCAGCAGTCGTTTCACCTGCTCGACAAACTGGGGCGTGGGCTCGCCGTGGCCGAGTCGAGTACAGTGGGCCTTCAGGAATTGCTCGGGCACGTTGGCGACGGACTCCTTGGTGTCGTCGATGATGACCGGCACCAGGAAGGCGCGATTCTCCGCCATGTCATGGGTGCGGTCCACCGCCAGTTTCCATTCGCGCCGAAAGTAGCCTTCCTCCCGCGCCTGGGTGTTGGCGGAAATGACCGGGATGAACAGCATGCACTCCCGGATCTGCTTCTTGATCTGCGCATCCCAGGCGTCGCCGCCGCGCAGCTCGTTGGCGTCAAACCACACCTCGACCCCGAAGGCGCGGAGGGCCTCGGCGATGCGCCGCGCCGGCTCGGCATCCTCGCGGGCATAGGAGATGAAGACGGCGCCGGAGTGGCGGGAGGGCTCGGCCATAGGTTGGGGTTATCTGATGCCAAGGCCGGCCGTGGCTGGCCAGTCCAAACAACCCACCGAGCGGCGAGCCTTACTGCAGGGTCAGCGCCACCGCCCCGGCCACGGCGATCGCCCCGCCGGCGAGGGAACGCTTGGACGGACGCTCACCCTCCAGCCAGTAGGCGAAGGGGATCACCAGCAGCGGGGTCGTCGCCGTGATCGGCAGCACGATGCCACTGGGTATGGCGGCCAGGGCCATCTGA
>JBAXWQ010000300.1:0-3577 GCA_037128315.1 Opitutia bacterium
AGGACGTGCTGCTCTTCATCGACAACATCTTCCGCTTCTCGCAGGCCGGCTCCGAGGTGTCCGCGCTCCTCGGTCGCTCGCCCTCGGCCGTGGGTTACCAGCCGACCCTCGCCAACGAGATGGGCCTCCTCCAGGAGCGCATCACCTCGACCAAGAAGGGTTCAATCACCTCGGTGCAGGCCGTCTACGTGCCCGCGGACGATCTGACCGACCCGGCGCCGGCCAACACCTTCGCCCACTTGGACTCGACCATCGTGCTGGAACGCTCGATCGCCGAGCTCGGCATCTATCCTGCGGTCGATCCGCTCGCGTCCGTCTCCACCGCGCTCCAGGCCGACATCGTCGGCGAGGAGCACTACCGCGTCGCCCGCGAGGTCCAGCGGGTGCTCCAGCGCTACAAGGACCTGCAGGACATCATCGCCATTCTCGGCCTCGATGAACTTTCCCCCGAGGACAAGCTCACCGTCTACCGCGCCCGCAAGATCCAGCGTCTCCTGTCGCAGCCGTTCGCGGTTGCGGAGGTTTTCACCGGCACGCCGGGCAAATACGTCCCCGTCAAGGAGACCGTCCGCGGCTTCAAGATGATCCTCGACGGCGAGCTCGATCACGTGGCCGAAGGCGATTTCTACATGAAGGGCGGCATCGACGAGGTGATCGCGGCCTCGGCGAAGAAATAATGCTGAGAAACCACTCATCCACCCTAAGTCCTCACTGATAATTCCCTGATCACCTGCCCCTGATTAGCGATCCATTAGTGCCCATTAGCGGTTGAAAATCCGATGCCTCTCACTCTCGAAATCGTCACCCCTGAAGCCAAGGTCTACTCGGACACTATTGATAGCGTCGTGATTCCGACCGTCGAGGGCGAGATCGGCATCCTCCCCGGCCACATTCCCCTTCTGACCCAGGTTTCCAGCGGGGAACTTATGGTAACCAAGGGTAATGCCGTCCAGTTTCTCATCGTGAGCGGCGGCTTTGCTGAAATTGACGGCGATATGGTCCGAGTGCTGGCTGAAAATGCCATCACCGAGGAAAAGATCGACGTGAATGCCGTCGAGAACGCCATGAAACGGGCCGAGCAGGACCTCAAGGCTGCCAAGGACATGGATCCTCAGGAACTGGAACACCTTCAGTCACTTATACGTTATAGCGGCGTTCAGCTGGCATTCAAGCGCCGCCGCTAACCCTTCTTTTCCCTGGTTCGCTGCAAGAGTAGTTTGACCCGGGGATTTTTTCTGCTTCCCTTCTGATACTAAGTCTCATCTGCAATGTCCACGCCCCTTCCCCTTCTCCCGCTGTGCCAACTGACTGTTGGGGCCACTGCGCGGATCTGTGTGATCAAGGGAGATGACAGCTTCGCCCAGCGCCTGCGTGAAATGGGGTTCGGCGAGGCTGCGCTGGTGACAAAAATTTCCGGCCGGTCCACCAGTCTCTGCCAGGTCAACGGCACGCGCATCGCCCTCAACCACGATGCGGCGATGGCCATTTTGGTGGAGGCCTTGCCCGCCGGCGCGCGCTGAGCCACCCGCCGTTCCGGGTTGGCCCGCCTCCTTTAGCTGTGATTCTGCCGTCGCATATCACGTCCTCGGGCAAGAAGCGCCTCGCGCCGCCAGACCGGACCCCGGTCTATGCGATGGTGGGCAACCCCAACTGCGGCAAGACCACGCTCTTCAACGCGCTGACCGGCCTGCGGCAAAAAGTGGGCAACTATCCGGGCGTGACGGTCGAGAAAAAAATCGGCGAATGCTACTCCCAGCACGGCCGGCCGATGAAAATCATCGATCTCCCCGGGGCTTATTCCCTGGCGGCACGTTCGCCCGATGAGGCGGTACTGCGCGATGTCCTGTTTGGCCGCCGGGAGGACACCCCGCAGCCCGATCGCATTATTTGCGTCGTCGATGCCTCGAATCTCGAGCGCAACCTCTATCTCGTCCACCAGATCCTCGACCTGGGTCGGCCGCTGATCGTCGTCCTCAACATGATCGACGTGGCCACGGCCGCCGGCTTGCGGATCGATGCCAAGCAGCTCGAGGCGGCGCTGGGCGTGACGGTCATTCCCTGCGAGGCGGTGCACGGCAAGGGCCTGCTGGAACTCAAGCTCGCCATGAGCCGCACCGATCTGCCGCTGGCGCGACACCGCTGGGATGTCCCCGCGCCCATCGCGCCCGCCGTGGCGGAACTGCAGGCGGCGCTCTCCGACGCCGACGGCCGGTCGCCGCTGGTGGCCCGGGCCGAGGCGCTGTTGCTGCTCACCGATCTCGACACCGTGCGCGTCGCCGGTTCCCGGCCGCTCAGCGCCCGCACCCTCAGCGTGCTCGCGACCTGGCGGACGCGCTGGGCGGGTGACGGCACCGATTGGTCCGGCACCCTGATCCGCAGCCGTTACGACGCGATCAACCGCCTGTGCGCCGATGTGCTGCGCCGCACCCGCGAACCGGGTCCCTCGCGCTCGGACCGGCTGGACGCGGTGCTGGTTCACTCGGTGTGGGGCTGGCTGTTTTTCGGGCTCATCATGGCCACGCTGTTTTTTTCCATCTTCTCGCTCGCCGAGTACCCGATGAACTGGATCGACGCCCACATGGCGGCGCTGGCGGGCTGGGTCAAGGGCGTGATGCCGGCCGGCGATTTGCGTGATCTGCTCACGGACGGGGTGCTCGGCGGAGTGGGGGGCATCATTGTCTTCCTGCCCCAGATTCTGATCCTGTTTTTCTTCGTCGGCCTGCTGGAGAGCACCGGCTACATGGCCCGCGCGGCCTTCCTGATGGACCGGCCCATGAGCAAGGTGGGGCTGCACGGCAAGTCCTTCATCCCGCTGCTGGGATCCTATGCCTGCGCCATTCCCGGCATCATGGCCACGCGCACCATCGAGAACGCCAAGGACCGGCTGGTCACCATTCTGGTCGCGCCGCTGATGAGCTGCTCCGCCCGCCTGCCCGTCTATCTGCTCATGATCGCCACGTTGCTGCCGGGCGAGGCCGTGCCCGCCACCACCAAAGTGGGCATCATGCTCCTGATGTATGTGCTCGGCACCGCCGGGGCCTTCAGCTTCGCGTGGCTGTTCAAGCGGACCCTGTTCAAGAGCGCGGCGCCGCTGATGATCATGGAGCTGCCGCCCTACCAGCGCCCGCGGCTCAAGGAAATCAGCCGCCAGATGATCGAGCGTGGGTGGCTGTTCCTGAAGAACGCGGGCACCATCATCCTCGGCATCTCGATCGTGCTTTGGTTTCTGACGACCTATCCCAAGCTGCCCGATCCCGGGGCCACTCCCGACGCGCAGATCGCCCACAGTTTCGCCGGCCAGGCCGGGCGGTTGCTGGAGCCGGTGATCAAGCCACTCGGCTTTGACTGGCGCGTTGGCATCGGCCTCGTGACCTCGTTCGCGGCCCGCGAGGTTTTTGTCAGCTCGATGAGCGTCATCTTCGGCGTGGAGTCCACGGGCGACAACCCGGTGCCGGTGCGCGATGCGTTGCGCGCCGCGCGGTGGCCCTCGGGCGCGGTCCTCTTCACCCCTCTCGTTTGCCTTACCCTCATGGTGTACTATGTTTTCGCCATGCAATGCATGAGCACCGTCGCCGTC
>JBAXWQ010000301.1:0-3574 GCA_037128315.1 Opitutia bacterium
AGCAGCGGTGGCCAAACCGGCAGCACCCGCCGCCGCCCCGACAACACCCGCCGCGAAACCGCCGGTCACCGGAGGGCCCACATCATGAACCACACACCCCGCCCTGTCGGGCACCCCTCTCAAGAGGGGATCTCCGAACAGAGTGCCGGCTGCATTAGATCCCCTCTCGAGAGGGGTGGCGCGCAGCGCCGGGGTGTGTTGCTGCACAGCCCGACCCCATGATCATCGCGGCCGCCAATTCCTATCTCGAACTCGCCCCCCTGGAGTGGCGCGACTGGGCCGTGAACCTGCTGCCCGTGCCCCTGCAATGGCTGACGCACCACCTGATCACCATCGTGGCCGTGCTGGCCGTCTTCGGCCTGTTCTTTGCCTTCACGACCATCGCCGAGCGGAAACTCCTCGGCCGCCTGCAAAACCGCCTCGGGCCCAACCGCTCCGGTCTGCCGAAGTTTTCCATTTTGCCCTGGCACCTGAAGCACACGCTCTTCGGCCTGAGCCAGCCGTTCGCCGACGCCATCAAGGCGATCACCAAGGAGGACATCGTCCCCGCGGCCGCCGACCATGTGCTGCACTTCCTCGCCCCGGTCATCGTGGTCGCCTTCTCGCTGATGACCTTCGCTGTGCTGCCCTTCGGCCGGAACATCATCCCCGTCGATCTCGACGCCGCCCTGCTCTACTTCTTCGCCGCCGGGGCCGCCACCGAGCTTGCCATCTTCATGGCCGGCTGGTCGAGCCGGAACAAATACTCGCTGCTCGCCGCCATGCGCGCCCTGGCCCAGCTCATCAGCTACGAGCTGCCGCTGATCCTGTCGGTTGTCCCCATCGTTTTGGTCACCGGCACCCTTTCCACCAAGGTCATCGTGGTGAACCAGGGCTTCTGGACCTTCGGTTTCCTGCCGCACTGGTTCATCTTCACGCCGTGGGGCGCCGCGGGCTTCCTCATCTTTCTGGTCGCCGCGCTGGCCGAGTCCAACCGCTCGCCCTTCGATCTGCCCGAGGCGGAGAGCGAGCTGATCGCCGGCCACCTGACCGAATACTCCGGCTTCAAGTACGCGCTCTTCTTCATGGCCGAGTATTTCGGCCTCACCGCGCTCAGCGGCCTCGGCGTGACGCTCTTCCTCGGCGGCTGGCAGGCCCCGTGCGCCTTCCTCGAGTTCATCCCCTCGTACCTGTGGTTCATGATGAAGCTCGTGGGCATGATTGTCTTCTTCATCTGGGTCCGCGGCACGCTGCTCCGCCTGCGCATTGACCAGCTCACCCGGCTGGCCTGGCAGTTCCTGGTGCCGCTGGCGCTCCTGAACATCGGCAACGCCGCCTTCTGGGTGCTGACCGCCCACTGGTCCGGACCGCTGCAGCTCGTCCGCTGGGCCGTGTCGCTCGCGATCGTCGTCATTCCCTTCCTCGTCATGGGCCGCTCCCTCACCGCCGGCTACGCGCCGCGCACCTACCGCTATGCCCCATAAATTTTCGATTTTAGATTCTCGATTCTCGATTGCCCGGGTCTCCCCACTGGCAAGCGCATCGCGTTTCTGTGAATCGAAAATCGAGAATTCAAAATCGAAAATCTCGTGACGCTCGCCCTCCTCCTCATCGCCCTCCTCATGCTCGGCTCCGCCGCCGCGGCCATGCTGCTGCGCAACCTGATTCACAGCGCCCTGCTCCTGATTCTCAGCTGGGCCGGTGTTGCGATGTTTTACCTGTGGGCCGGCGCAGAGTTCGTGGCCTTCGCCCAGATTCTGGTCTACGTCGGCGCCATCTCGATGGTCGTGCTCTTCGCCGTGCTGCTCACGCGGCAGAACCAAGTGGCCGACATGCTCATCGAGCCCGCCACCCGGATCCGGGCCGCCACCGCGCTCACCGTCGGCGCCTGCGTGGCTGCCGTGATCTCCTCCGCCATTGTGTCGTCGCACTTCCGCCCCCCGGCCGCCGCGGCCCCGGCGACCGACGTCAAGCAGATCGGCCTGGACCTGATGCAGCATCATGGCGGCGCCCTGCTCATCGTGGGCGTGATCCTCACCGTGGCCCTGCTCGGCGCCACCGTCCTGGCCGCCAGTGAGAAGCGCAACCCGGAGGACGCCCCATGACCCCGCTGCATCTCTGCCTCCTGATTTCCACCGGTCTCTTCTGCATCGGCCTCGCGGGCGCGCTGGCCCGGAGCAACACCATCCTCGTGCTACTGGGCATCGAGCTCATGCTCAATGCGGCCAACCTGAACTTCATCGCCTTCTGGCGCTTCGGCCCGGCGACCTCGCAGGCCAACGGGATGATCTTCGTCCTCTTCGCGATCGCCATCGCGGCCGCCGAGGCGGCCGTCGGCCTCGCCCTGATCATCGCGGTCTACCGCCACCAGAAGAACATCCGGCTGCAGGAAACCAGCCACCTCAAGGGCTGAACCATGAATTGCCACAAAAAGTCACAAGAAAATTGGTGCGGCGAACGGGATGTGCGTTGCGCCTATAGGCGCGCGGCAATTTCCCGCCAACTGAACAAGACCTTTTCGTGCCTCTTTGTGGCCATCAATTCCGGGCCTCTGTCATGACCCTATCCGCTCAAAATCTATGGTTGATCCCCGTGCTGCCGCTGCTGGCGGCGGGCATCGCGGCGCTGACTCCACGCAGCGGTCGCACCATCGCGGCCGGCAGCGCGATTTTGGCCCTGGGTCTCTCCTTTGTGCTGTCCTGCCTCGCCTTGAACGGGGCGCTGGCCGATCCCGCCCGGCACGCCGTCTATAATTTTGCCTGGTTCGATCTCGGCACCAGTACCCTGCGCCTCGGCTTTTTGCTCGATCCGTTGACAGCCTTCATGTGCGTGATGGTCACCTTCGTCGGGACGCTGATCTTCATCTTCAGCCTCGGCTACATGAAGGAGGATGCGAACTTCAAGCAGTTCTTCTGCTTCCTCAGCCTGTTCGCCGCCGCCATGCTCGGGCTGCTGGTGGCCAACAGCCTCCTGTTGCTCTTCATCAGCTGGGAACTCGTCGGCCTCGCCTCGTATCTGCTGATCGGTTTCTGGTTCCACAAGCCGTCCGCCGCCGCCGCCGCGAAAAAGGCCTTCATCACGACCCGTATCGGCGACCTGGGCCTGCTGCTCGGCATGCTGTGGCTGTACGATGCGAGCGGCTCGCTCCTCTTCTATGATGGCGGCCAGGGCGTGCTTGAGACTGCAACCCTGACCTCGCTCGCCGGCCAGACGCTCTGCGGTGGCCTGGTGCTCTCCACTGCGATCGGCCTGCTCATCTTCTGCGGTGCGGTCGGCAAGTCCGGCCAGTTTCCCCTGCACGTTTGGCTGCCGGACGCGATGGAGGGCCCGACCCCGGTCAGCGCGCTGATCCACGCCGCCACAATGGTGGCCGCGGGGGTGTTTTTGGTTGCCCGGGTCTACCCCCTGATGAAGGCCGACTACCAGCTGGCCGCCGTGCCGGTGCACGCCCTGACCGTCGTGGCCTTTATCGGCGCGATTACCGCGCTGCTGGGTGCGCTCATCGCCTGCGGGCAGAACGACATCAAGCGCGTCCTCGCCTTCTCCACCGTCTCCCAGCTCGGCTACATGATGCTCGCCCTCGGCGTCGGCTCGT
>JBAXWQ010000302.1:0-3570 GCA_037128315.1 Opitutia bacterium
TCCACTCGGCCGTGACCACCGACGAAAACCCGCCGCGTGCCTTCCATTTGGCGATGATCACCAGGCTGCGCGGTTTCAGCGCCGCCCCGAGATCGTCGCAAATCTGGTTCGTCGCCGCCTCGAAAAAGATGCCCGCATTGCGGTAGGCGTGGAAATAGAGCTTCAGGGACTTCAGCTCGACACAGATCTTGTCCGGCACGTAACGCACCGTGATGTCCGCGAAGTCAGGATGACCGGTCATCGGGCACAGCGAGGTGAACTCGTGATGCGTGTGCTCGATCACGTAGGCGCGCTTCGGCGCGGGATTGGGAAAGGTTTCGAGGATCTTTTTGTCGGCCATGATGGGGAAAGTAGTGAGTAGCGGGTAGCGGGTAGCGAGTAGAAATTCAGGCCGCGATCCCTACCATGCTCACTACTCGCTACCCGCTACTCACTACTTCGGCGACTACGTCGCCGTCTCCGTGTACCGCTGCTCGCGGATCACGGTGACCTTGATGGTGCTGGGATAGTCGAGTTCCTGCTCGATCTTGAGCCGGAGGTTCTTGGCGAGCGCGTGGGCCTGCTCGTCCGTGACGACGCTCGGCTGCACGACGACCCGCACCTCGCGGCCGGCCTGGATGGCAAAGGCCTGCTGCACGCCGGGCATCGTCATCGCGAGCTTCTCGAGCCGGCCGAGCCGCTCGATGTAGGAGGTCATCGACTCGGCGCGGGCGCCGGGGCGCGACGCCGAGATCGCGTCGGCCAAAATGACGAGGCCCGCGTAGATGGTCTCGGGCTTGACCTCGGCATGGTGGGCGGCCACGGCGTTGCAGACGATGCTGGTCTCGCCGTAGCGGCGGATGAAGTCGGCCCCGATCAGGGCGTGGCTGCCCTCGTATTCGCCCTCGATCGACTTGCCGATGTCGTGGAGCAGGCCGGCGCGCTTGGCGACGTTCGGCTCCAGGCCGAGCTCGGACGCGAGCATGGCGCAGAGCTGGGCCACCTCGATCGAGTGATCGAGCACGTTCTGCGTGTAGGAAAAACGGAAGCGCAGCTTGCCGAGCAGCTTGATGCTTTCGGGATGCAGCCCGGAAATCTTGAGCCGGTCGACGGCCTCCTCGCCGATGGAGGCGACGTTCAGGTCCATGTCCTGCCGGGCCCGGTTCACAAATTCCTCGATGCTGGCCGGGTGGATGCGGCCGTCCTTCAGCAGGCCCTCGAGGGCCAGCTTGGCGATCTCGCGCCGCACCGGGTCGAAGGACGAGATGAGGACCATCTGGGGCGACTCGTCAATGAGCAGGGTTGTGCCGGTGGCCGCCTCGAAGGATTTGATGTTGCGGCCCTCGCGGCCGATGATGCGCCCCTTCATTTCCTCGGAAGGCAGCTGCACGATGGTCGCGGTCAGGTCGTTGTTCGGCTTGCTGGCCAGCCGCTGCATGGCGGCCACCAAAATGCGCTTGCCCTCCTGCACGATGTCCTGCTCGGAGCGCTCCAGCAGTTCCTTGCGCAGGGCGCGCAGCTCCTCCTGGCATTCAAAGGTCACCTCGTCGCGCAATTGCTTGCGGATCTCCTCGCCATCCAGGGAGGCGACGCCCTCGAGCCGCTGGCGGAGGCTCTTGGACAGGTCGCGCATGGCGTCGCGGGCCTGCTTGATGGCGCTGCCCTCGCGGGCCAGCCGCTCCTGGCGCTGCTCCAGCTGGTAGTCCAGCAAGGCCAGTGATTCCTCATGGGAGCGGATTTCCCGCAACATGATCTCGATCTCGATCTTGCGCCGATCCAGGTCGCGGTTCAGCTCCGCCTCACGGTGGCGGATCTCATCGTCCGCCTTGCTGATCAGCTCCTGGGAGGCGACGGCCGCCTCGCGCTTGGCCAGTTCGAGGTGGGAGGCCGCGCTCTGCTCGGACAGGCGCCGGGTTTGCCGCATGATGAACCAGACGGCCAGAAACCCGCCCAAAACACCCACCAACCCGGCCGCGAGCACCGCCCAGAGATAGGGCTCCGCAGTTGTGGCGGTTTGGAGGACTGGCTTGGTAGCGGCGATGACGGTCAGCATCTGAGGGACGGAGAACCTACGGCCGCCGGATGCCTTGGCAATACCACAGAAAGGGGGCGGGAGGGGGTGATTTTACAATCAGAGGAGGCAGGGCCTGATGACATGCTGGAGGGCCCACGTCCCTGTGGGCCGTGGCACCGCTCGCCATTACTGTAGGAGCGGCTTTATGCCGCGATTTCAGTTTCGGGACCGGTGTGATTCCCCATCGGGGCGTAAAGCCACTCCTACAGCATTGGGCGAAGAGTAAGATTGCACCGTTGCCAGCCGGCATGGCGCCTGTTTACTGCGGTTTCTCTCCAAAACGTGAAGGCCTCCCGCAGCTTCGATCTTGCCAGTATTTTCAAGGTCTCCACGCGCGAGCAGTTTGACTGGATAACGCCGCTTTGCCTGCTGTTGCTCTCCACGTTCGGGGTATTCTTCATCTACAGCGCCCAGATGGCCAGCGGCCGGTCGCAGTGGCAGCAGCAACTGGTCTGGCTGGCGGCGGGATCGGTGGTCTATACCGCCGTGGCGCTGCTGGACTACCGCCTCTGGCTGCGCTGGTCGCATTGGGTGTACCTGGCCAGCCTGGTCTTGCTGCTGGTCGTGCTGATCCCCGGCATCGGCCAGGCGCGCATGGGGGCCCGGCGGTGGCTGGATTTCGGGCCGGTCTCCTTCCAACCCTCGGAAAGCGCCAAGCTGGCCGTGCTGATCATGACCGCCGCGACCCTGACCGGGGCCAAAATCGGCACCGTGCGCGACTCGCTGCAAACACTTGTGAAATTGGCTCTTGCGGCAGGTATACCCATGGTGTTGATAATCGCCGAACCCGACCTCGGAACCGCCTTGGTCATCGCCCCGATGGTCTTCGCCATGTTGTATGTCTCCAACCTCTCCACGCGCTTTTTTGGCGCGGCGGTTGGCGTGTTCGCCCTCCTGGTGGGAGTGGTGGCCCTGGATACCTGGCGGTACGCTAATTTCCTGGAGGAGCACCACCTGTCGCCCTCCTCCGACAAGGGGGCCTATGAGGCCCATTCGTTTTTGCCCCTGCACGACTACCAGCGGAACCGGATCCTGACCTTTGTCGCCCCGGACAAATTCGACCCCACGGGCATCGGCTGGAACCAGCGCCAGTCGCTGATCTCCGTCGGCTCCGGCGGCCTCGCGGGCAAGGGCTGGACCGAGGGCACGCAGGCCAAGCTGGGCTACCTGCCGCGCGGCATCGCGCACAACGACTTTATCTTCTCCGTCATTGCCGAGGAGAAGGGATTTTTGGGAAGCATCACCGTCATCGGACTGTTTGGCATGGTGTTGTGGAACGGAATCCGGATCGCGGGCCTCGCCCGCGACCGGTTCGGCGCGCTCTTGGCGCTGGGTGTCACGGTGCTCACTGCCGTGCACGTTTTCGTCAACATCGCCATGACCATCGGCCTGGTGCCGGTTACAGGTATACCGCTTCCCTTCATCAGCTACGGCGGCACCTTCGTGCTCAGCTGCTGCTTGCTGCAAGGACTGGTTCAAAGCGTCTATCGTTTCCGGAGGGACTTTTAACATGAGTC
>JBAXWQ010000303.1:0-3565 GCA_037128315.1 Opitutia bacterium
CAGGCCCGCGGACTGGGTCATCAATTTGGAGCCGAGGGCGACCAGCGAGGGCACGACCGCGCCCGCCGCCACCAGCCCGCTGATTTTGTTCTCCACGGTTTCGGCGACATCCAGCGGTTTTTTCATGCCCGGCGGCAACAGGGGGGCGATGGTGTCCTTGGCGGCGCACACGCCCACGAGGAGCAGGGCCGGCAGCCAGAAGGAGACCTGGGCAAACCAAGGCAGGGCGGCTTTTTCCGCCTCGGTGTGGGCGCCCCACCATTGATAGGCCCCGACGCCGCTGACGCCCAGCATCGGGGAGATGGCGATCCCGGTGATCTGCGAGGCCATGGTCGCCAGCTCAATGCCGGGGGTCTTGCCCTTCGGTTCAGCTTTTTTTAGATCGGCGGCCGAGACGCTCGAAGCCAGGAGGAGGGAACAACACAGCGCGAGGAGAAGGGACCAGGGGCGGTTCATGGCAGCACCCTATGGCATCCTTTCGGGGTTTGAAAAGCCCACAAACGCAAACGGCCCGGCATTCGCGTGAATGCCGGGCCGCAACACATTACAAACCCAATAAGAACGAGGCCCAACTTCGCCACGGACGGTGGGCCGTCAAACGAAGATCGCGCCCGTTGCCTGTTCTTAACCACGCCGTGACTGCGCCGTAACCGAAGCGCGCAACCTGCCCTCCGACCACCGCCGAGAAGCCGCCATTGCCACCGGGCCCTCCCGCTGCTCTCTTCAGGCCATGCCCCTGACCAAAGCCGAACTCACCCGCCTGCGCGACCTGCGCGACAAGAAACACCGGGAGGAAGCGGGCCTGTTCGTCATCGAGGGCGCCAAGGTCATCGGCGAACTGCTCGCCGCCGGCTTCCCCTTGCAGGAAATCTATGGGACGACGGAATGGGCCGGTAGGGCGGCGAGTCCCCTCGCCGCTGCGGCGCGGACGGAGTCCGCGCCCTACCCGTCGATCACAACCCTAACCCCCGACGAGATGGCCCGCGTGAGCCACTTCCCCACCCCCTCCAGCGTGCTGGCCGTCGGTCGAATTGTGCGGACCCCGCTGCCGCCGGGTGCGTTCAAGCAGGGTCTCACCCTGGCGCTCGACGGTATCCAAGACCCGGGCAATGTCGGCACGCTGCTCCGGCTGGCCGATTGGTTTGGCCTGGCGCGGGTGCTGCTGGGCCCGGATTGCGCCGACCTTTTCTCGCAGAAAGTCATCAACGCCAGCATGGGCTCGTTTGCCCGGGTAACGGTGCACACCGCCCCGCTGGCGGAGGCGCTGGCCGGTTGCCCGGTCCCCATTCTGGGCTGCGACCTGCAGGGCGATGATGTGCATGCCATCCGCCCCTGTCAGGATGCGGTCATCGTCATCGGCAGTGAAGGCCGCGGCCTCTCACCGGCCGTGCAAGGACACGTTACCCAACGGGTGACCATCCCGAAGTATGGCGGGGCCGAGTCACTCAATGCCGCCGTGGCCGCCGCCATCGTGTGCGACAATTTGCGGCGTGTGACGGGAGCGGGCGGCAGGTAAGCTGGCGCCCGGGCCGCGGCAGGCCACGGCTCCTGTTAGTCGAAAAGTCTCAGCCCCGCTTTCGTGCGATGTAGGCCTTCACATTCTCCTCGAGAATGTTCATCGGCACGGCGCCGTTCTTCAGCACCAGGTCGTGGTACTCGCGCAGGCTGAACGCCGGCCCGAGCTGCTGCTTCGCCAGCTCACGGAGCTCGATGATCTTGAGCATGCCAATCTTGTAGGACGTGGCCTGGGCGGGCCAGACGATGTAGCGGTTGGTCTCCGTGAAGACATCCCGCTCCGGGTTCGGCGTGTTGTCGCGAAAATACTGCATGACCTGATCGCGCGTCCAGTGCTTCGCATGGATTCCGGTGTCGACCACCAGCCGGACGGCGCGCAACAGCTCGTCGTTGAGCCGCCCGAAGTCCATGTAGGGGTCGGTGTAGAAGCCGAACTCCTTGGGAAAATATTCGCAGTACAGCGCCCAGCCCTCGACGTAGGCGTTGTTGCCGCCGTACATCCGGAATTTCGGAATGCCCTTCAGCTCCTGCGCGATGGCGATCTGCATATGGTGCCCGGGAATCGCCTCATGGTGCGCCAGGGTTTCCATCTCGAAGATCGGCACGCCGCGCATGTCGACGGTGTTGACATAATACGTGCCGGGCCGGGAGCCGTCCGCCGACGGCTGCTCGTAGAAGGCGCCGGCGGCGCCCTGTTCCCGGAACGGTTCCACCGGCTTCACGACCAGCGGGGCCTGCGGCTTGGTGATGAAGAACTCATCCAGCCGCACGCGCATGTCGTCGATGATCTGCGTGGCCCGCTTCAGGTAGGCGGCTTTGCCCTCGGGGGTCGTGGGATAATAGAATTGCGGGTCTTCCTTGATGAACTTGAAGAACGCCCGCAGGTCGCCCTTGAAGCCGACCCGAGCCATGATGGCCTGCATGTCCCGGTGGATGCGCGCGACCTCACTCAGGCCCAGCGTGTGGATTTGTTCCGCGGTCAGCTTGGTGGTGGTCGCACCCCGCAGGGCGAAGGCATAAAAATCGGGCCCCTCGGCGAATTTCCAAGCCCCATCATCATCGGTGGCGATCTTCTGCTGGGCGGCGAGCACGCCGAGCAGTCGTTCGTACGCGGGTTGCACCACGCCGGTCAGCGCTGCGCGGGCGTCCGCCAGCAGCTGGTCCCGGGTCGCGGCATCAACCTCCTTGAGCGCACCAACCTTGCCTTCGAAATCCTCCCAGAGGGCGCTCTTTTTGGCCGTCTGGTCGAAAGGCTGGCCACTGATGATTTCCTTGATCGAATCTGCGACCAGCGGGAACACAAAGCGCGGCGGGATGATGTTCTTCGCCTCGCGGATTTTCACCCCCTCGATCAGCTGGTCGAACAGCGGCCCCATCCCGCGCAGCCGGGTAATATAGGCGCGGGCATCCTGCACGCTGGCGATCGGGTGATAATTGATCAGAAAGGCCGGGGCCTCAGAGTGCAGGCCGGACATCTGGTTGAGCGGATAATTGTAATGGCGCCACTTCCAGCCCTCGATGCTGCGCTCGGCATCGTTGACGAACATCCGGTAGCTGACCTTGGTCTGGTCATCGAGCAGCTCGAAATTGATGCTGCGCTTCAACTCCGCAAACTGCTGCACGCCGAGGACAAAATCTTCCAGCGCGCGGGCCTCGGAAATATCATCCCACTTGTCCGTGTCCTGCTTGATCCCGAGCTGGGCCAGGAACATCGGGCTGCGCGCCACCATCTCGTCAAACACCCGGTCGAAAAAAGCGTTGGCCTTGGCCGACTCGGCCGCCACGGCGGCGGCGGCGATGGGGGCGGGCGCCGGGGTGGCCGCCCGGAGGCCCGGCGCCAGTGCGGTGATCAGGACGAGGCCCGGCAGGAAATGACGTGGATGCATGGTGCGCGGAAATTGCACCGGGCGGCCGCGGAGCGCAAGCGCGGGAGGACGGCGCCTAGATTCCGTCGTAATTCACGCCGGCGGCCGCAACCCAGGTGTCGAGCATCCCGGCAATACCCCGGCTGTCGGCCCAGGGCGCTTCGGGCACCTCGTGATCGCCTCGC
>JBAXWQ010000304.1:0-3564 GCA_037128315.1 Opitutia bacterium
CGGGGCCGGCGCGTTGCCGGCCGGCAGGTTGGCGAGCAAAAGCGTGGCGCGCTGCGACCAAGCGCTGGCGGCATCGATGCGGCTGATCTGCTCAACCAGTTTCTTGACTTCATCGGTTTTGCCCGCAGCGGCGGCCAGGGCGGCGACCTGGTAGGTCGCTTCGGCGCGGACTCCCTTCAGGAGCGCGGCATCGGCGCTCAAGACCCGGAGCGCGGCTTCCCCGGCGGCTTTGTCCTTGCCGCTGAGCTGGCTCATCGCCGCACCCAGCTTGGCCCGTCCGAGCAGGGCCTCGTTTTTCAAGGCGCCCACCGCTTTGGCATAACCCGCCGCGGCACCGGCAAAATCTCCGGCGGCATATTTGTCGTCCGCCAGCTTGAGGTAGGCCACCCCGGCCAGCACGTGACTGGAATTGGCGTCGGCAAAAGCGCCCAGCTTGGCGGGTTGGTCGGCGATCCGGGCAAATTCCTCCCGCACGCCGGCCTCATGCTGCGTGGCATAATATTGCCAGCCCTCGCGCCCGACGATCGTCAGGAGGGCGATGGCGCACATGCCGAGAATGAAACCGCGATTCTTCTCCCAGAAAATCTGCACGGTAACTTCAAAGCCGGGCTCGACCACCGGAGCGGCGGCAGGATCAGCATGACGGGAAGGATGTTCAGAAGGGGGAAGTTGACTCATGGAACTGGGGAAGAGAGCAAAAGCGCCCTCGCGTGTAAATGCCGGAAATGATCCAACCCGGGACCTGCTCGCACGGGATGGCGGGCAAGGCGCGCGGCGGTCCGGCGATAAAAAGCCCACCGGGGCATCAACCGACCCGTCTTGAGGTTGCTTAACGCCTGCGGTTGATCCGCTTAATCAAACACCACGGTTTTGGCCACGATCCTCGGCTGGTCCGGACCGTGCAGCAGGGCTACAAGGGTGGCGGAAGCAGACACGGAAAAATCACATGGGCACCACGCTGCCCTTGTATTGTTGCAGCGGGCGCACATCCACGAGCTTCTGCTTCAGCGCCCGAATCCCGCCCAGCGCCGCCTTGGCGCCGGTGAGGGTGGTCATGATGCAGACAGAATTGGCGACGGCGGCCGCGCGGATGGCGTTCTCATCCAGGCGGGGAATCATCCCCTTCGGGGTGTTGATGACCATCTGGATTTCGCCGTTCTTGATCATGTCCACGCAATTGGGCCGGCCCTCCATGAGCTTGTTCACGAACTGGACCTTCAGGCCGTTCTGCTGGAGCAGGCGCGCCGTCCCGCCCGTGGCCACAATCGCGAAGCCTAGTTTCTCAAAATCCTTGGCCAGGGCGATCGCGCCCGGCTTGTCCGCGTCCTTCACGCTCAGGAAGACCTTGCCGCTGAGCGGCAGTCCGGGCTTGGCGGCCATCTGGGTTTTCGCAAAGGCAATACCGAGGTCATCATCCAACCCCATTACCTCGCCGGTCGAGCGCATCTCCGGTCCGATGACGATCAAGGCGCCCGGAAACCGGGCGAAGGGAAACACCGCCTCCTTCACGCACCAGTGCTTGGGCTTCACTTCCTGCGTCAAGCCCAGCTCGGAGAGTTTTTTGCCCGTCATGACCTGGGCCGCGTACTTGGCAAACGGCACGCCGATGGCCTTGGCCACAAACGGCACTGTGCGCGAGGCCCGCGGATTGACCTCCAGCACGAACAGCTGGTTGTCCTTGATCGCAAACTGGATGTTCATCAGGCCGACCACTTTGAGGGCCTTGGCCAGGGCATAGGTGGCCTGGCGCACGGTCTGCAGCATGTCCGGGGTCAGCGTATGCGGTGGCATCACCATGGCCGCGTCCCCCGAGTGCACCCCGGCAAACTCGATATGCTCGAGCATCCCGGCAATGAGGGAGACCTCCCCGTCGCTGATGCAGTCCACATCGAGCTCGATGGCGTCCTCGAGGAACTTGTCGATGAGCACCGGCTTGTCCGGCATCACATCGAAGGCCTGCCGGATGACCGCCTTGAATTCCTCCTCGCTGTAGACGATGAACATGCCCCGGCCGCCGAGCACGAACGACGGGCGCAGCAAGACGGGAAAACCAATCTCATGGGCAAAGGTGAGCGCCTCCGTCTCGTTCAGCGCCGTGCGGTTGGGCGGCTGGCGGAGCTGGAGTTGGTCGAGAATGGCCGCGAACAGCTTGCGGTCCTCGGCCACCTCGATGCTTTCCGGGCTGGTGCCGATGACATTCACGCCGCGGGCCTTGAGCGGGGCGGCGAGGTTCAGGGGCGTCTGCCCGCCAAACTGCACAATGACGCCGTCGCATTGCTCCTGCTCGTAGATTTCCAGGACATCCTCCAGGGTCAGCGGCTCGAAGTAGAGCCGGTCGCTGGTGTCGTAGTCGGTGGAAACGGTCTCCGGATTCGAGTTCACCATCACCGTCTCATAGCCGATGGCGCGCAGGGCGAAGGAGGCGTGCACGCAGCAGTAGTCGAACTCGATGCCCTGGCCGATCCGGTTCGGCCCGCCGCCGATGATCATGATCTTCTTCTTCCGCGACGGGATGATCTCATTCTCATCGCCGTAGCTGGAGTAATAATAGGGCGTGAAGGCCTCGAACTCCGCGGCGCATGTGTCCACCAGCCGGAAGGTCGTGTGCACCCCGGCCGACTTGCGGTGGGCGCGCATGGTGTCGAAGTCCGTGCGGAGCAGGTGGGCCAGCTGGGCGTCCGAGAAGCCGTATTGCTTGGCCCGGCGCAGGGCCGCGACGGTGAGCGTGGTCAGGCTTTCGCGGCGCAGGGCCTCTTCCATCTCGTGGATCTCCCGGAGCTGGTGCAGGAACCACGGGTCGATCTTGGTCAGGTCGAAAATCTGCTCGACGGTGTAGCCGGCGCGGAAGGCATGCCGGATGAAATAGACGCGCTCCGCGTTGGGCGTGCCCAGTTTCTGCCGGATCGTCGCATCGTCCACCACCTCGTCCCCGCCCCACCGGCCGCCGCCGCCGAAGCCGCGGGCTCCCGTCTCGAGCGAGCGGAGGCATTTCTGGAATGACTCCTTGAAGGTGCGCCCGATCGCCATCGCCTCGCCGACCGACTTCATGGCCGACGTCAGGGTGGTGTTGGCGCCGGGGAATTTCTCGAAGGTGAAGCGCGGGATCTTGGTGACGACGTAATCGATCGTGGGCTCGAAGCTGGCCGGCGTGAGGCGCGTGATGTCGTTGCGCAGTTCGTCGAGGGTGTAGCCGATCGCGAGCTTGGCCGCGATCTTGGCGATGGGAAACCCGGTGGCCTTGGAGGCGAGCGCGGAGGAGCGCGAGACCCGGGGGTTCATCTCGATGACCACCTGGCGGCCGGTCTGCGGATCGATGGAGAACTGGATGTTGGAACCGCCCGTCTCGACGCCGATCTCCCGGATCACCGCGAAGGAGGCGTCGCGCATGACCTGAAATTCCTTGTCGGTGAGCGTCATCGCCGGCGCCACGGTGATGGAGTCCCCGGTGTGCACGCCCATCGGGTCGAAATTCTCGATGGAGCAGATGACCACGCACTGGTCCTTGTGGTCGCGCATGACCTCCATCTCGTATTCCTTCCAGCCGAGCAGGCACTCCTCGACGAG
>JBAXWQ010000305.1:0-3476 GCA_037128315.1 Opitutia bacterium
CGTGGACTCCGGCTATCGCTCCGTGATGAGCGTGCAGTCGTCGCTCGTGATGTTTCCCATCCACGCCTACGGCACGGAGGAACAGCGCCAGAAATTCCTGCCCAGGCTTGCGACCGGCGAATGGGTCGGCTGCTTCGGCCTGACCGAGCCCAACGCCGGTTCCGATCCCGGCAGCATGACCACCCGCGCCCGCAAGGTCGCCGGCGGCTATGTGCTCCGCGGCACGAAGACGTGGATCACCAATTCGCCGATCGCCGATGTCTTCATCATCTGGGCCAAGGACGACGAGAACGAAATCCGCGGCTTCATCCTCGAAAAATCCATGCCGGGCCTCACCGCCCCGAAGATCGAGGGCAAGTTCTCCCTGCGCGCCTCGCCGACCGGCATGATCGTGATGGAGGACGTCGAGGTGCCGGACGCGAACCTGCTGCCGCACGTCAAAGGCCTGAAGGGTCCGCTCGGCTGCCTGACCAAGGCCCGCTACGGCATCGCCTGGGGCACACTCGGCGCCGCCGAGTTTTGCTGGCATGCCGCCCGCCAATACACCCTTGATCGCAAACAGTTCGGCCGGCCCCTCGCCGCCAACCAGCTGGTCCAGCTGAAGCTCGCGAACATGCAGACGGAGATCGCGCTCGGCCTGCAGGGCGTGCTGCGTGTCGGCCGGCTGATGGACGAGGGCAAATGCACCCCCGAAATGGTTTCACTGGTGAAGCGGAATTCCTGCGGCAAGGCGCTCGACATCGCCCGCCTTGCCCGCGACATGCACGGCGGCAACGGCATCGCCGACGAATATCACGTCATCCGCCACGTGATGAACCTTGAGGCCGTGAACACCTACGAGGGCACGCATGACATCCATGCGCTCATCCTGGGCCGCGCGCAGACGGGGATCCAGGCTTTCGGACCGGAGTAGGCCGGCGACCCGTAGCCACAGGCCTCCGTGCCTGTGGGATCGGGGCCAAACCTGCGCAGTCGCTATGCGCACACATCAACAAACCCGACAGGCAGGGACCAGCCTCCGCCGCTGTAGGGCGGGGTCGCTGACCCCGCCTGCACTCGACAGCCGGCGGGATCAACGATCCCGCCCTACAATTCCAAATGAATGATCCCGGATCAGCTCACACGATCCCCCGCTCCAGCCAGGCATGGTCGCCGGCCATCACCTGCTGCGCCAGATCATAGCCGTGCTGGTCCGCGTTTTGGCCGATGCCGGCGAAGTTCTGCCGGATGCGGATCATCGCCTGGGCCTGGAAATCGTCCACCAGCATGAAGACTTTTTCCACCGTCTCGCCTTCCTGGATCAGCTTCTGGGCGTAGGCACAGACGGCGGCGATGGCGAAGAGATCGGCGCCGATGTCGGCAAACCGGGCCAGCTGCACCTGGCGCTTCTCCAGCTTTACCCCGTGGAGCACCATCTGGTGAAAAAGCGTGCGCGCCAGCCGGCGGCTGAGCGTGGCCACCTCCTCGAGGTGGTCGGCCAGATGTCCGTGCATCCCGGCCGGGGCCTGCCCGCCGAAAGGCAGCCACTGTTTCGGATACCACCAGCAATAAAATCCCGCCGCCCGGGCGGCGCTCTTGAGGCGCTCACCCCAGGGCCGCTCGGAGTTGAGGGCGATGCCTGCGACCTTCAGGTGCGGATCGAGCGCCTCGCGCATGATGAAGAGCCGCATGATTTCGGAGGAGCCCTCGAAGATGGTGGTCACGCGGTTGTCGCGCATCAGGCGCTCGACAGGATAGGGTTGCTCGCCGCGCGCCCGGAGGGATTCCTCGGTCTCATAGCCCCGGCCGCCGCGAATCTGCATGACGTCATCGAGGCACTGCCACGCCTTCTCGGTGCCCCACATCTTGCACATGGCGGCCTCGAGCCGGATGTCGGCCCGCTTGTCGCGGTCGACGATGCGCGAGGTGGTCAGCAGCATGGCCTCCATGGCGAAGGCGTGCGCCGCGATGCGGCGGATCTTTTCGGCCACCGCCGCATGCTGCCCGATCGGCTGGCCCCACTGGATCCGCACCTTGCCCCACTCGCGGGCGATCTGCAGGCAGCGCTTGGCGACGCCGATGCTGGCGGCCGGGATGGAAAGTCGGCCGGCGTTGAGCGTCGTCAGGGCCACCTTCAGCCCGCGCCCCTCCCCGCCGACAATGTTGGCCCGCGGCACCCGCACGTTGGTGAAGCGCAGCACCCCATTGTAAATGGCCCGGTGGCCCATGAACTGGCTGCGACACACGACTTCAACGCCCGGGGCTTTCGCCTCAACGACAAACGTGGTGATCTGCGTGCGCGGCTTGCCGCCGACGAGCTTGGGCGGGGTCTGCGCCGCGACGATGAGCAGGCCGGCGCGCGTGCCGTTAGAGCACCAGAGCTTCTCACCGTTGAGGAGAAATGATTCCCCGTCCTCGGTCGGTGTGGCCTTCGTGGTCATCCGGGCCGGGTCGGAGCCCACGCCCGCCTCGGTCAGAGCGAACGCGGAGATTTCGCCGCCCGCGACGCGCGGCAGAAATTTCTGCTTCTGCTCCTCGGTGCCGAAAAGCATCAGCGGCTGCGGGACACCGACCGACTGGTGGATCGAGAGATGCGCAAAGGTGTTCGTGCAGTGGCTGGCGATCAGCTGGCAGGCGCGGCAGTAGGTTGTCTGGGAAAAACCCAGGCCGCCATACTGGGTCGGCACCTTGATGCCGTAGGCCCCGAGCCGCGCGAGGCCGGCCATCACCTCATCCGGAATTTCCCCGGTGCGGTCAATTCGCTCGGCGTCGACCCTGGCCTTCAGGAACGTCGCGAGCTCGGCCAAAAACTTATCGGCGCGGGCCTTTTCCTCCGCCGCAACCTCCGTGACGGGATAGAGTTTCTCCGGCGTCCAGCGCCCCATGAAGAGATTGGCCACAAAACTGAGGTCATCCACTGACTCGCGCGCCGCCTCGGTGACCTGCAGGGCCGCCCGCTGGCCTTCGTTCATCTTGGACATGTCGATGACAGACTGGCTGTCATCCGACCGGGGGGAAGGAGGCGGGGCAGATTTCTCGGTAGCCGGGTGCATACGCAAGGGCAGCACACGCCTGATTTTCCGTCCCGTCAACCGGTCGCATGCCCCGCCTACCCATTTAACCCTTTGGGAGTAAGCCGGATTGCGCTTACCCTGCCTCCACGTAGCGGCGAGCGCCAGCGAGCCGACGATCCACGGCTCGCTGGCGCTCGCCGCTACACCTATATCCTATTCCACCTCTTAAATCACCCCGCTTGCATTCCACCGGCGATATGGCACGTTGCCCTCCCCCTTCGACCGGTCTAAGCCGGTTGAGCGGGTCCGTTCCTTGACCGTGTGCTCCACAAATGGTCTCCCGTTACCTAGACTCGCCGCCGCTTCCTCCGTGGAAGCGACAGCGGCTTGGTACTTGGTAACTTGTCCCTTGAACTTGATACTTTTCCTCATGGGGGTGTTCCGGATTCGACCCTTGGTTAGAGCGCGCAGCTGCCTGTCGAG
>JBAXWQ010000306.1:0-3435 GCA_037128315.1 Opitutia bacterium
GGCACCCGCGGCGCCAAGATGGACCACCAGGTCCCGGCCAAGGTCAAGGAGGCCCGCTGGCACCAGACCATGGCCCTGCAGCAGCAGATCGCCGCCGAAGTTTCCAAGGGTTACGTCGGCCGGAAGCTCAAGGTTCTGGTGGAGGAGCCCGGCGTCGCCCGCGGCGAGGCCGATGCCCCGGACATCGACGGCCGGGTGTACGTCCCGAAGAATCTCCCCGTCGGCGAATTTGCGGAGGTGGCCATCACCGGCTACCACGATTACGATCTTCTGGCCCTGCCGAAGGGTCAGAAACCGTCCGAATACAAAGTCGCCAAGCAGGCGCAGTAGGTAGGGCGAGTCCTCCGGACGAGCCGTTCGTCGGCGAAGGCTTGTCGAGGGAACTCGCTCTACCATTATTTTGGCCAGACATAGGACCAATCCTCTGCTTTCGCGGCCAGTCCGGCTCGGACAGGATTCAGAAGAATGTAATTAGTTTTCTCTTCCTCGGATTCATCAGAGCGCAGTCGATGGTCAAAGAAGCCTGCCTGCCAATTAATCGAAAGCCGCTTTGATTGATAGCCTTTCCAAAGCCGTACCACGTCGGGAAGTGATTCCCCATTCGGCACCGCCAGCAGCGCATGGAGATGATCTGGCATCAGTAAAAATATTTTCAGCCACCAACGCTGCACGTCATGATAGTATATAGCTGACTTCAGCAGATTCGATCCTGCATTGGGTACGCAGAGTTGGTTTTGATGACGTGGCCATGTGCAAATCGTGATGAAATATAAAGACCCACCCTTCACCCACCCCGGAGGTACATGGGGTAGCGCCCGACGTCGGGGAGAATATGACATTCATGATGAGATGGGTAGGGCGAGTCGTCCCGACGAGCCGTGATTTTACGCAAAGCAACATAGCCCGAGGGCGCGGCTCGTCCGGAGGACTCGCCCTACCTGCCTACCCGTGGACGGCCGCCACGTACTTCCCGATAATCCCGTCAAAGGACCCATTGGTGAAGAAGACGACCAGGTGGGCTTGGCCGCTGATCGGTCGGGTGTGCGCCTGAATCAGATCGAGCAAATCCGCATTCGTCCCGGCCGTATGCCCGGGCACCCCCTGCGTCTCCAGGAACTGGATCACGGCCTCGGCATCAAAACGATCCTCCGGCTTGAGCTTGGCGGCGTGCGCGACGGCTCCGAGATAAACCTCATCCGCATTGGCCAGGGCGCGCATGAAACCGGCCTGCATTACCTTGGTGCGCGAGGTGTTGCTGCGCGGCTCAAAGGCCGCGTGGATGACATGGCCGGGGTAACGGGCGCGAAACGATTGCAGGGTCGCGGCCAGCGCCGTCGGGTGATGACCGAAATCCTCGATGACCTTCAACGCCGGTGTATCGACCAGCAACTCCTGCCGGCGCTTCACGCCGCGGAAGCGGGCGAGCGCGCTGAGATCGAGCATCGTGGGATCGTCGGTAGGTCGGGCTTTATGCCCGACATTGTCCGTTGTCGGGGGTAAACCCCGACCTACATCGGAAGCCAGCGCCAGCGCCAGCGCCAGCGCCAGCGCCAGCGCCAGCCCCGCCGCGCAGGCGGCCATCGCGGCATTGCGCGCATTGAAGAGACCGGGCTGTGTCCATTTCACCTCGGACCAGAGCGCGCCTTTCCAAACCAGCTTGAAACTCGTCCCCGCTGCGGTCTCGACGAAATCAACGATGCGCAGGTCGTTTTTCTCGCCGGTGCCGACGCGCACGACGCGGGTCCAGCCCAGCGGACCGAGCGCACGAAAGTTGTCATCGTCCCCGTTCAACACGATCCAGCCGTTGCGCGGGACAATCCGCGTGAGGTGGAAGAAGGTCCGCTGCACGTCCTGCAGGTCGCGGAAGATGTCGACGTGATCGAATTCCAGATTGTTCAGCACCGCAATGTGCGGGGCATAGTGGATGAACTTGCTGCGCTTGTCGAAGAAGGCGCTGTCGTATTCGTCGCCCTCGATCACAAACGGATCAGTCCCGGAGCCGAGGTGACTGCCCATCGGCGGATCCTGCGGCACGCCGCCGATGAGAAATCCCGGATCGCGGCCGTTTTCCCTCAGCAAATAGGCCGTCAAGGCGGTCGTGGTCGTCTTGCCGTGCGTGCCGGCGACCACGATGTTGCGCCGGCCCTTGAGGACGAAGTCCGCGAGCAGCGCCGGCAACGAGGTGAAGGCCAGCGCGCGGGTGTCGAGCAGCCACTCGACTTCCGGATTGCCGCGCGACATGGCATTGCCGATGACGACCAGATCGGGGGCCAGCCGCGCCAGCCGCGCCGGATCATAGCCCTCGTGCAATTCGATGCCGGCCTCCGCCAGCACTGTGCTCATCGGCGGGTAGACGTTGGTGTCGGCCCCCAGCACCTCATGCCCGGCCGCGCGCACGAGCAGGGCCGCGTTGCCCATCGCCG
Organism: Opitutia bacterium; assembly: GCA_037128315.1. GTDB lineage: Bacteria > Verrucomicrobiota > Verrucomicrobiia > Opitutales > Opitutaceae > Lacunisphaera. The sequence goes on from JBAXWQ010000306.1 coordinate 2,424, forward strand.
TGCCGCAAATTCCCATGAAGTAGATAATCATAGGTTGCTCAGGCCGGATGCGCCAACACGCCTGATCATCACCAAGCCCCTGAATGTTCTCCCGTGGCGCGGCTTAAACCCATTCCATTCCCGATCTGGCCGGTGAGTAATGACATAAGGAGATGGATCCAAAGGCAGCATCAATGATTCGAGTAAGCCTAGAACCGGTGAGCAGCCAAACAAAAACGGCCCCAACCGGGAGGTCAGGGACGAACCGCTAGCCGGTAAAAAGGCGCCAATAGGATGGCCTGAGCGAGGTTTTGGGGTGACACCCCAGGTGATATTCCCTCTCATCGCCCCGGATGAAATCCCCAGATGCGCCATCAGGCAGGCATGATTGCATGGCTGGGACAGACGACTCCGCTGCGTTCACGCTGGTGGAAATCATGATTGTCGTGGTCATCATCGGCCTGCTGGCCGCACTCGCAATACCCGCCTTCCAGAAAGTGCAGATCCAGTCGCGAGCCTCGCGTTTTGCGAACGATTTCCGGCAGTACGAAGCGGCATACGAACGGTTTTTCATCGAGGGGAATGCGAAGCCCGGCGTGACCGGGGGCGGCATAATCCCGATCGGCATGAGCGGTTATCTGCCTGCTTCCTACGCGGAAAGCTCGGTGATGGGCGGCTATTATTGGTGGTCCGGGCCCAGCAGCCACATCGTGCTGGTCGGCAGCACGGCCGACGACGTGGTGATGCAAAAAGTGGATGCCATCCTCGACGATGGCGACCTGACCACAGGAGAGTTCACAAAGACCGGGGCCGGCTTCGCCCTGCATGTGCGGTAATTGTCATCCGGCCAGCGGCACGCTGACGGCGAATTCTTAACCTGTCGCCCGGCTACTTGCAGACTCGACACGCCCGAAAAATTGCCAACGCTACCAGCCAAAATCCTCGCAACAGTGCGAGCCGGCCGACCCGGCGCAGGATGGAAGGGTGGCAGAGTGGTCTATCGCGGCGGTCTTGAAAACCGCTGAACCGCAAG
>JBAXWQ010000307.1:0-3412 GCA_037128315.1 Opitutia bacterium
GCTTCATGTCGGCGAGATCATCGGTGAACACTTCCAGCGAGATGGGCTTGGCGGTGACGGTCTGGAGGATATCCTTGGAAAATGCTTCGTAATCCTTGATGCCGGCCTTGTTCATCAAGGTCGGATTGGTGGTCAAACCCTTGATATAGGGCTTGGCATATAGCTCAAGAATGCCGGCCTTGTCAGCGCCGTCAGCATAGATGTGGATTTTGAGGTCGTTGAGGGATTTCATGGTTAGTGTAGGGGGCAATGAATGGGTCAGGTCCGAGTGCGGGCAAGGATAATTCCAACGGCTTGAGTGAGGTTTTTTACGGTGTGATGGGGGGGGTGTTCCGGGCTCCGTTCGGCATAGCCATGATCGATAAGTACGGTCTGGCAGCCGGCAGCATGGCCCGCGTCGATGTCGCCCCAGCGGTCGCCCACCATCCAGCTTCGCGTGAGGTCAATTCCCAGGATATTGGCCGCCTCGAGTAGCATACCCGGTGCCGGTTTACGCCGGGTGGATGGTTCCCCCCGGCCCGCATCATATGAGACCTCAATCCGGTCGAGGGCGGGGATGAGTTCAAGCAACCGAGCATGCATCGCCTCGACGACCGACTTGGCCTGGGTGCCGCGCCCAACGTCCGGTTGGTTGGTGGCGACAACCAGCAAAAAGCCGGCCTCCTTGAGGCGGGCGCAGTCATTTGCGGCACCGGGATAAAGCTGGAAGTCATCCAGGTTGGCCGGCGGGTAGGGTTTTCCTTCGCGGACCACTTGGATGTTCAGGGTGCCGTCACGATCGAGAAAAACAGCTGGACATAGGCGTGAGACCTGAGGTGTGAGGTGTGAGGGCAAAAGATGAGATGAGGTGTTAGGCCAGAGTTGTCAGAGAGGCGTCTCTCATCAGGCTTGGCGGTGTTTGATCAGGCCACGAATCATCGCGGCAATCTCTTCGCATTCCCGATCAATTTTGAGATGGCGCCAATATCGAGCGCGTAAACTTCCGGAGCGATGTCCAATTGCGCGGATAATTCAGCCAAGGAACCCTTGGCGATGAAAAAAAACTGAACCGACTCTTTCCCAGTCTGCCTGGCATCGCCCTCGGCGAGATTGCTGCAAACGCTGATCGCGGCCCGGCGCATCTGGTCGCGCAAGGTAAAATCGCGATCCAGCGGAGACGAGTTTGTCAGGCGATAGATGGCCACGGCGATGGCCTTGCTGCGCTGCCAGGCCTGGAGGTTTCGGAATCCCTGGCTCATGCCTCAGGCCTCTTGCCTTCTCTGTCACGGCTTAGCGGTAACGGATTCCCACTTGGTTTGGTTCACCTTCAAATCAGGATGAGACACAAAAAGGTGCCAGACCACGGCCTGGAAAGCCTCGGAGTGAGGGGTGACGTTATTGGGATTCACGGTGGGCACGATCACGCAGGCGTCGGCCTGGGTGGCGGTGTAGCCGCCGTCCTTGCCCACAATGCCGATGACATGGGCCCCGACCTGCTTCGCGAGCTGAATGGCCGAGATAAAGCCAGGGGACACGTTCTTTTCAAGGTTGCCACCGCCGACCGAGAGAATGAGCAGCGCATCCTTACTGTTGAGCCGGGAACCGCGCAGCCACTCGACGAACACGCTGGCCCAGCCGTCATCGTTCGTGCGGGCGGTGAGTTCGGAGACATTATCCGTGGGGGCATAGCACTCCAGGCCGGCGATCTTCCGGAACTCGTTCACCGCGTGGGAGGCATTGGCGGCGCTGCCCCCGACGCCGAGGATGAAGAGGCGGCCGCCGCGGGTCCGCACCCCGACGAGTTCAGCGACGCACTTTTCACAATCGACCGGATTGAGCTTGGCGACAATTTCAGCGGTTTCCTTGAGGTGTTGGATCGAATAGGACATGAATAACGAGGTGTTAGGATTTGGTGTTTACGGAAGATGATGGGGACGCCCGGAGGAATTGGTCCAGCTCATTTAAACCGGCATGGGAGCCAATTTCATAGAAACGCTGGTGCATTTCGTAGCCGGCGAGCTGGTGGTCACTCAGGATTTTCTGATAGACGGCGGCCAAATCAACGATCTCGTCCCGGGGCCAGTCCTTGAAGGCGTCGGCGCGCATCAGGCCCAGGCCATAGTCAATATGGTGCATCTGCGGCACCTTGTTTTTCTTATCGTAGATGCGAATTTCTCCGTCTTCAAACCAGACGTTGCTGGCGTCGTAGAGTTCGTGGTTTTCGTAGACGGTCATGAGGGCTAGTCGGCCGGAGCGAAGGAAGCTATCGCCGATGCCCAGATAGTCGACGGGCAGGTAGGAATCGCCGTAGAGGATGTAGAAAGCGTCGCCCAGTTTTGGCAGAGCGCGAATGAGGGCGCCACCGGTACCGAGCAGTTTCGGGCCATCGAAGGAATACTCTATCTGTAGCCCCCACTTTGACCCATCCCCGTATTGATCGACAATCATTTCCCCGAGATAACCGACGCAGAGGACAATCCGGGTAAGACCTTGCTGCTTTAATAGTCTTAATTGGTGGGAAAAAAACGGCTCGCCCGCTACCTCAACCAATAGTTTCGGGATTTTTTCCGTGATCGGGCGCAAGCGTGTGGCCATGCCACCGGCCAGAATGGCGACAGGAAGGTCCGATGGCGAAAGTCGGAAGGCGGAAGGCGAAGAACTCATGTACGCGTAAGTTTGGCCTTGCGCCCGATTGTTGTGATAATTGCGAGTAGTTGTCGGGATTCGTCGAGTAGTTTGGTGGCCTCCTCCGGTGACAGTTTTGCTTCGACGCACAACATAAGCCAATATTCAGTCTCTGCTGCTTCCTTTTCGGACATGGTCACTTTGTGGACAAAGTCCGCTTTTGACTCGGCCCTCTGAGCTTCATGATAAATGGCCCCAATAGCGGTACCCGATTTCATAAGCTGCCGTCCAATCACTGTGCCGGATGTGTTTTGAGGCAAACCCCCGATGAACTTGACCACACGCAAAGCAAAGCGAAACGTGCGTTCCTCGAATTCGTTCTTCATTATCCAACCTTTTTCCGTTTTCGACTTCCGCCTTTGGTCTTTCGCCTTTCCTCAGTTTTGGGCGACCACCTTGGTCCCTTCAAAGTCGAAGCGGAAGCGCACTTCCTGCAGGCCCTTCTCGCGCATGGCATGCCGGAGCTTTCGTTTGTCGGCGGCGTAGAACATCAAAAAGCCGCCGCCGCCGGCGCCGATCAGCTTGCCCCCGATGGCCCCGTTGGCCATGGCGTGGTCATACCATTCGTTGATCCGGGCGTTGCTCATGCCGGAACTGCGCGCCTTCTTGCGCTGCCAATGGACATCCATCAGGCGGGCGAACTCCTCCAGATTGTCGGTCTCGAGGCACTCCAGCGACTTGTAGCCGAGCTCCTTGGTGAAATGCAGGTTGTCCAGCATGGCCTGATCGTTGGCCTTGGACTTCTCAT
>JBAXWQ010000308.1:0-3325 GCA_037128315.1 Opitutia bacterium
CATCAATTTCCTCGGCCTCAACCCGCTCACCGGCCCCAACGACGATGCCATCGGCCCGCGTTTCTTCTCGATGAGCGATGCCTGGGATCAGGCGCTCTCCGCCAAGATCAAGGCGGTCGCAAAAAAGGAAGGCATCACGCTGCACGCCGGCGTCTACATGGCGTTCCGCGGGCCGTCGTTCGAGACGCCGGCGGAAATTCGCATGGCGCAGGTGTGGGGCGCCGACGCCGTCGGCATGTCCAGCGTGCCGGACTGCCTGATCGCCCGGCATTGCGGGCTCAAGGTCGTCGGGGTGTCCTGCATCACCAACATGGGGGCGGGGCTTTCCGCGGAAAACCTGACGCATGCCCACACGCTGGCGAACGCGTCCCGGGGCGCGGCGGCCTTCGAAAAACTTGTGATGTCCGCCGTTAAGGTGCTGTGAAGGCCGTCGAACTCGACCAAGCGCGCCAACTGCTCTGCGGGTTGCAGGATGCGATCCGGGCAACCTTGAGGACCGCGTCTCGCCCCTTCGACCATGCTCAAGGCAGGTCGCGCGCCACGCGCCTGAGTCGGGTGGCGGCTGTGACCACAGCCGACACCATCTACGCCATCGACAAGGTGAGCGAAGTCACGGTGCTGGCCTGGTTCGCCGCCCACTGGCCGAAGCGCTGGCCGGTTGAACTGGTGATGGAGGGTATCGAAGGCGATGCGGTCACTTTTCCGCGGGGCACACCGGTGGCGAAGACCATTTTCAAATGCATCCTCGACCCGATTGATGGCACCCGCGGGCTGATGTATGACAAGCGCTCGGCCTGGAGCCTGGCCGCACTGGCTCCGCAAAACGGAGCGAAGACCCATCTCAGCGGCATCATTGTTGCGGCGATGACCGAATTGCCGACCAGCAAGCAAGGGCGGGCTGACCAGCTCAGCGCGGTCCGGGGGCGGGGTGTCCAGGCAGCGCGGATCGACCTGCGCACGAATCGGCAGACCAAGTTCACGCCGCGCCCGTCACGGGCCACGGGGTTGGCCCATGGCTTTGCCTCGTTCGCCAAGTTCTTTCCGGCCGGCAAGTCGTGGCTGGCGGAGCGAGAGGAAAAACTCTGGCAGTTGCTGGGGGATGGCGGGGAAATATTCGACGACCAATACCTCAGCACCGGCGGGCAAATCTACGAATTGCTGATGGGCCGCGACCGCTTCATTGCCGACCTGCGGCCGCTGGCCTTCGCGGCGTTGCGTGTGAAGACGTCGCTGGCCTGCCACCCCTACGACATCTGCACGGCACTGATCGCCCAGGAGCTGGGCTGCATCATCACCGCTCCGGACGGCAAGCCGCTCCGCGGGCCGCTCGACACGACCTCGCCGGTGGCCTGGGTCGGCTATGCGAATCCAGCGCTCGCCCGGCGGATCGGGCCGAAGCTGCGAAAGCTGATAAGGTAGCGACAGGCGTCCCTGCCTGTCGGAATGCGGCTTGAGACCGGCAGGCACGGAGGCCTGCCGCTACGCCGAGCGGGCATGACCCCTCAATCCTTGCTCTGCTCAATGACGGCGGCCTTGCCGTCCTTGAACACCACCCGGATGCGCTCGTCCCTTTCCTCGTGGTAGGTGTCGATGTAGGCCGGGTGATAATAAAGGCGGTAGCTCCTGATGCCGGGGTCGTAGTAGACCCGCCGCTCGTAGCCCACGAAGGCCGTACCGTCGTAACGCTGGTAGTATGTGTTGTAGATCCAGCTGATGCTCATGCCTGTGGCGGCGACGGTCTCGCGTTTCTGGTCGGGGGCGCCGAGGGCGAGGTAGACCATGTCCGGGGTATACCCGAGATCAATGATGCCCTGCTTGATCTTGTCCTGCGTGGCCTTGTCGACGGCGGCAAAGACATCGGGCTTTTGCTTGATGCGGTCATCCACGGACTGGCAACCGGTCAATCCGAACAGAGCCGAGAAGAGGAGGAGGGTGACGAGGTGCTTCATGGGGAAAATAGGACTGCAGTAATCAGGACAGGTTGCAGGAAATATGCGGAGAGGGAGAGAAAATGGTCGGTCTGGCCCCCTAGAGTAGTTTCAATAATAGTGTAGCCGCGAGCGCCAGCGAGTGGACGAACCATCTACTCGCTGGCGCTCGCAGCTACACGCAATTCTTCGGCTACAGTGTAATTTGAAACGCTCTAGCTGGTCTCGCCGGAACCTGTGGGCCTGGTGGCGGCCTCGGCGGGGCGGGGCGGGGTCGTCTGGGCCTTGAGGGTCTTGGCCGTGGTGATGATGGCCACGCCGGCAATGATGATCCCGGCCGCGAAAAACATGCGCAGACTGACGGGTTCATGGGCGATCAGCCAGCCCAGGAAGACGGCGACGATGGGATTCACGTAGGCATAAGTGGAAACCCGGGCGGGGGTGCTGTGCTTCATCAACCAGACAAAGGTGGTGAAACCAATCAGCGATCCTGCCACCACCAGATAGGCCCAGGCCGTCAGCGAGCGGGCGGAGACGGCGGCGAAATCAAAGTGCATCGGCTCCTGCATCAGCAGGCTGACGACCAGCAGCCAGACGCAGCCGGCCAGCATCTGGATCGCGGAGGCGGTGAAGGGTTCGGCCGGAGTCCGGGCATAGCGGGTATAGATGGAGCCGAGTCCCCAGGAAAAGCAGGCGAAGACCAGCGCCGCCACGCGCCACGGATCGAGTTGGGACACGCCCGTGCCCAGGCTGGGACCAACGAGCACGGCCAGGCCGATGAAGCCGAGGGCCAGGCCGAGGAAGATGGCCAGATTGGGCCGGGTGCCCCGGGTCGGGTCGCGACCGATGAGGAGCACCAGCCAATCGAGCAGGACAATGAACAAGGGGCTGACGGAGATGATCAAGGTGGCGATGCCCGACGGGACCTTCTGCTCGGCCCAGGACACCATGCCGTTGCCGCCGAGCAGGAGCAGGCCGCCGATGATCGAATTGTCCAGCCACTGCCGGCGCGTCACCTTGAAGCCGCGGGTTGCGGCCACCCATCCGGCCAGCAGCCCGCCGGCGACGAGAAAGCGGGCGCTCGCCATCAGAAAGGGGGGCAGGGTCTCCACGGCGACTCGGATGCCCAGATAGGTGGAACCCCAGACGAGGTAGATCGTGACGAAACCGGCGATCAGCGCGGCGCGGGAAGGGGTGACGGACAAGGGAGATGGGGGTTCGTATCGTTCTCTTTCTCGTCATCCTTCTCATACTCTTGGGATGAGCAAGGGAGAGAACAAGCAGGAGAAAGAGAACGAGAACGATTTGATTGTTAGCGGGCTGCGCCGTTGGTGTTGCTCCAGTGGTATTCCATGTAGCGCGCCGACTTTTGCGCCGTCGCGGCCCCGTGCAGGCGG
>JBAXWQ010000309.1:0-3322 GCA_037128315.1 Opitutia bacterium
GGGCGCGCTCTCCGAGCGCGCCGCGGCGGCGAAGGGACTCGCCGCCCTACCATTTTTAGATGCACCCCAGCCAATTCGCCTAGGCGTGAACCGTTTCCGCCCGCGCCAGAGCCCGCTCCAACTGCGCCTCGATGCGCTTGAACAGGTAGAATACTTCCTTGGCCGACAACAGTTTCATGTCCCCCACCGGCGCCTGGATGGCATAATTCTTGGGACTTTTCAGGGGGTAAGGCCCATATTGGCGCGGATCCGTCGGGCCAAACAGCCCGATGGTCTTCAAGCCCATCGCGGCGGCGAGGTGCATGGGGCCGCTGTCATTGGAGATCACCCAGTCCGCCTTGGTCAGCAGGGCCGGCAGCGAGGTCAGGCTGGTATTGCCCGTAAGATTGAGAAAGGAGCCAGGCGCGAAGGATTCCTTGCCCGGCAGGTAGTTGTTGCCGGCCCAGACCACCTTGCGGCCGGCCTCGCGGATCAATTGCGAGGTGAGCTGGGCATACCCGCTCCATCTCTTGCTGCTCTGTCCGCTGTCCGGGAAAATGAGCACGGGCCGCAGGCCCTTGCGCGGCTCCATGAAATTGAGGTTGAGCCGCTCCAGTTCGCGGAAACGCAACGGGCCCGCCAGCCGCGGCTCCGCGCCCACCGCCGGGCAAAACTGGAGCAGGACATCCAAGACATGGCTTTGACTGCCCCCCGGCGGCAGCGGAATCTTCTCGTCGTAAAAGATGCCGGCCCCCTCGCGCGCATCGGTCCGGCCGATCTTGCGCCGGCCGCGGCTCCACTTGGTCATCAGACCCGTGCGCAGCAGGCCCTGCAGATCGAACACCAGGTCGAAGTTCTTTTGCCGGACCTCGCGCATCAGTTTGATGAAGCCCATCGTCCCCTCATCCCGCCGGAAGACGTAAACCTGATCCACCGCGGCGCACGACCGGACGAGCGGGGAAAAAATGTCCCGCACGATCCAGGAGATGCGCCACTCGGGCCGTTGCGCCTTGATCGATGTCGCAACCTGCAGACCGTGGACAATGTCCCGGAGGGCGGAGGGTTTGATGATGAGCAATTCCGGCATGACGAAGATGACCTGACACCGCGAAGCGAGCGTCGTTCCTAAGATTGGAACGAGACTCCGAAACGCAAATGCGAAGCGAAAGTCGTGGTGCTTTTTTCGGGATTTACCGGGTATTCAAACGCGCCGAACTGAAAGCGCCCCTGCCCTATTCTTCGTAGCAGCCGTGGTGACACGGCCGTTTCGATGGGCTCAAAAGTCTGAGCTGTAGGAGGGGCTTTATGCCCCGATGTTTGGCGCTCGAAAGCGACGCAAGTTGCGAATCGGGGCATAAATCCCTTCCTACAGCCCTGTAACTTCCCGTCACAAGCAAATCGCGTTTTGCGGCCCAGGCTGCATGAGTCCGGTTCAACCGGTCCGGGCCAGCAATTCCTGCAAGGCGGCCAGCACATCTGCCGCCGCCAACCGGGCCAGCACCCCCTCTGGCGCCGCGACGGCGCGATGCTTGGGCGCCGCCAGCGGGTAGGGGCCGAACCGCTCGGGGGCGGTCGGGCCAAAGATCGCCAGCACCCGGTTGCCCACCGCTGCCGACAGGTGCATGGGGCCACTGTCGTTGCCGATGAAGACGGCCGGCTGCCGCACCAAGGCGATCATCTGGTCGAGCGGGCAACCCGTCAGGTTGAGGAACCGCCCAGCGGGCACGGTCCCCTCGGGCTCGCTGGCCCGACCGGCGCACCAGGCAATGCGACTGTCCGGGATGGCCCGAAAGATCAGCGCCGTCAGCTCGTTGAAATAGGGCCATTGCTTCTCGGCCCCGCGACTGTCGGTGAAGATCACAAAAGTCCTCAGCGGATCACCCGCAAAAAAGTCCTGCCAGGGGAAAGGCGCCCCGGGTTTCAAGGTCAGGGGAAAATCGAGCCGCGGGGTGACGCCGGCGGACGGCAGAAACTGCTGCAGGATGTCGAGGGCATGGTGCGGCCCCGTTCCGGCCGGCCGGTCCACCCGGCGGTTCGCAAACCAGCCGGCGCCCTCGCGGGCATCGGCCCGGCCCCACTTGGCGGGCGCGCGTGCCGCCGCCATCATCAGGCCGGAGCGGAGCAGGCCCTGCATATCCCACACGGCCTCAAACCGCCGCTGCCGCAGACCGCGCAGGAGGCGCAGGAAGGCCCGCCAGCCATCCCGCCGGCGAAAGATGATGACTTCATCGACGAAATCCGCCGCCTGCACCAATCCAGCGAACCGCTCCCGCACCACCCAGCTGATCCGGCACTCCGGCCGTTCCCGGGCGAAGGTCTGGACCACCTGCAAGGCATGCACGATGTCGCCGAGCGAGGAGGGCTTGATGACGAGCAGGGATTTCACGCAAAGAATGCGCAGGCTTGTGTCCGGGCCGCTTTTCTTCAACTCCATTCCCCTGCCCAACCATGAAATTCGACGCCTCAGCGCTCGCGGACCAGCAGACCAAACTCACCGCCCAGTGGCACCAGGCCCCGCCGGCGGCCACCGGCGAGGGCTTCAGCCGCTTGCTGGAGGAAAACCATCTCCGCAATTTTTCCCTTTGGCATGAGGAGGATGTCGCCCGTCGCGACGATCTCGGCTTTGAGCGGGTCTACCAGGCCAAGCGCAACATCGACCGCTTCAACCAGGAGCGGAACAACTACGCGGAGGAGATGGACAAGGCGATAGTCGCGGCCCTCACCCCGCCCCTGACCGGCTGCCCCCGCAATTCGGAGACACCCGGGATGATGATCGACCGGCTGTCGATTCTCGCGCTCAAGGAATTCCACATGCACGAGGAAACGGTCCGCCCCGAAGCGACCGAGGCGCATCGGGCGAAGTGCGCCGAGAAGCTCGCCCGGATCCGCCAGCAGCGCGCCGACCTCACGGTCTGCCTGGCCGAGCTGCTGGCCGACGTCGTCGCGGGCCGGCGGACCTTCTCCGCCTATTTCCAGTTCAAGATGTACAACGACCCGGCGTTGAATCCGCAGCTTTACCGCAACGCCCCGAAATCCGGCCCGGCATGAGCCGCGACGGCGAGCATCCCCGGCTCTGGCTGCCGCAACACTGGCCCATGTGGGTGGCCATCGGATTCCTGTGGCTGGCGGACAAACTGCCCTGGCCGGAAAAACGCCTGCTGGCCCGCGGGCTCGGCTGGTTTGTCTTTCATATTCTCTGCCTGCGCCGCCGCGTGGTCTTCACCAATCTGCGCCTGTGCTATCCACGCGCCACCACGGCCGAGATCACGCGACTGGCCCGGGCCCATTACAATTCGCTCGCGCTTGGACTCTTTGAACTCTGCGCCGGCTGGTGGTCTCCCAC
>JBAXWQ010000031.1:0-18414 GCA_037128315.1 Opitutia bacterium
CCGGCATCATCCGCTCCGGCGCCAAGATGGTGAACGCGCTCAGCAACTCCACCGTCCCGAAGATCACGCTCATCACCGGCGGCTCCTTCGGCGCCGGCAACTACGCGATGTGCGGCAAGGCCTTCGACCCGCGCTTCATCTTCGCCTGGCCGCACACCAAGTACGCCGTCATGGGCGCCGCGCAGGCCAGCGATGTCGTTTTCAACATTCTTTCCCGCTCCGCCAAGGACAAGACCCCCGCCGAGCTCGACGCCCTCCGCGCGCAGGTGAAGGCCGGCTACATCGAGCAGACCGACATCCGCTACGGCGCGGCCCGCGGCTGGGTGGATGCAATCATCCAGCCCCACGACACCCGCGCCACACTGCTCCGCGCCTTCGCACTCGCCAGCCGGCCGACACCCAAGGCGAATTTCCACACGGGTGTGCTGCAGGTGTGAGGTCGATAGCAGTTTCGATTGGGTCGTTTCGATTGTGGGCGGGGTGCCCTCACTCCGCGGGTTTCAACAGGCGCCGCCCATGCCCAGCGGGGTGAGGGCACCCCGCCCACAGTTCATGCCAATCTCCTCAAGCTTCTACACTCTACACCAAGGCCGCCAAGATCACAAAGGCTCGCTTCTACTCGGGAATTTCTCTGCAAACTTTGCGACCTTGGTGTAAAAGCTTTGGGCGATTGGTATCACTCCGGCGCCACATACCCCTGCTGCCCGCCAAGGCGGTGCCAGTGGCGGAGGACGATCCCGCCGAGGCCCACTGAGATCAGTGCCAGCGCGCTGCCGGCGAGGAAGGTGTAGCGATAGTCGCTCCCCAGCCTGTCGAGCCCCGCGCCGAGCAACGGCCCGAGCACCATGTTGAAGAGCGCCGCGATGAGCCCGCCGGCCGCGGCGAACTGGGCGAACTTCAGCTTGGGATACAGGAACTGCCCAATCGCCGCCGTACCCGTGAAAAACACGCCGGAAACGATCCCGTGCGCGAGCAGCGCCACCCCGTAGGACGACGGATCATGCATCCAGGCAAACCCGGCCAACATCAGCACCGCATACAGCAGAAGCGCCCCCTGCCCGACCCGCAGCGGGTGGTACCGGTCCGCCAGCCAGCCCAAGGGATAGGAGAGGAAAAATGAGCAGGTGAAGGTCACGACGAGATACTTCCCGTAGGTGGTCATCGTCATCCCGTAGCTTTTCGCGGCAAAGATCGCGAAGGTGTTGACCGGGAGAAACGTCGCGTTACCCAAGCCGATGAACGCAAACACCCACAGGTAATAAGGCTTGGTCAGGCAGTCGCGGAAATAATCCCGCACCGCCCCGATCACCGGATTGCCCGGGCCGGTCACCGGGGCCGGCGGCGGATAATCCCCCTCCTTCACCCGCAGGCACATCACCGTGAACCCGATGCCGTAGATGAGGCCGACGCCGGCAAAGATGAGGGCGTAGTTTTCCTCCGCGTGGCCGATGATCTGGTAGTTGAAGAGAATGCCGGCCCCGAGGCTCACCGCGCGAAACAGGCCGTAGAAACGGCCGAGCAAGGCCCGCGGCACCACGTCGTTGACCAGGCCGTTGAAGACGGAGTTCGAGATGACCACGCCAATCTCAAAGACCAGCCAGAACGCTCCCATCGTCAGGAGAATCGTGTGGTTGACGGTGGCGGGGTCCCCGCCGAAAAACCGGTGCAGCACCGGGCCGATCCGCGGACTGTAGCCGAGACCGAACATGGCCAGCGTCACGAATGGCGTCGGCAGCAGCAGGAACGGAATCCTCCGTCCCCGGCGACTGCGATACCGGTCGCTCCAGTAACTCACGGCCGGGCCGGCGAAGAAAATGACCGCCTGGGGGATGGTGAGCAGAAACAGCCCGGTCACAAAATCCGACGCCTGGTATTTCTTGAGCATCAGCTGCGCCACCGGCGCGGCCGAGCGTTCGCGCATCCAGTAGGCGAAGTCACCGAACAGGAGCCAGGCGAACAACACCACCAGGCCCGCCGTCGTGTAAGTCAGGGTGCCGGCGGACCAGGTTTTTACCCCGGACGTGGCCGGGGGGGGCGGGGAGATGGATGAGGACAAGGGGTGGTTGGGGTCTAGGATTGCTTAATTTATTACGTGGTCGAAAAAAAAGTGGCTGTAGCCGCGAGCGCCAGCGAGGGGATGGTTCGTCGGCTCGCTGGTGCTCGCCGCTACGTCCCCCTCGGGCCCTCGGCCGGCTCAGCCCGGCAGCTTGAAGCCTTCCATCTGGGTTTTGACTTCCTGCAGGAAGGCCGCCGCGCCGGCGCCGTTGACGACCTTGTGGTCGAAGGTGAGCGACAGCGTGATGACCTCGGCGGGATGGATCACGCCGCCGGCGTTGATCATGCGCTCGTGCGCCGAGCCGATGAAAATCGTCGCCATCGCGGGCGGCACCACGATCGGCGTGGCGCTTTCGACGCCGAAGGCGCCGAGGCTGGTGATGTTCACCGGCGCCTGCACATCAATCAGCTTGCCCCCCCGGGTTTCCTCGAGGGCGCGCGCGTAGGCCGCGGTGAAGGCGGACCAGGAAAGTTTGTTGGCGCCGCTGATCGGCGCCGTCGCCAGCCGGTCGCCGTCCAGCGCCACGGCGACCCCCGCGTCGAAATCCGCACGCTCGGTGATGACGCCGTCCTTGTTGACGAGGCAGCGGAAGGCCGCGTGCTTTTCCTGCGCGCGCACGATGCACCACGCCATCATGGCCGAGGGCGAGGCCGCCGCCTTGCCGTCGCGCTGCTTGGCCGCCTCCCGGGCGAGCCGCAGGCCATCCCAGCGGACGTCCATCAGCATGGTGGCGGGCACGACCGCCGTGAGTCGCTTGGTGATGGCCGGATGCAACGCGGGAGGACGGACAGTGCCATTCATGGGAGCAGGGGTTGGGGAGAGCGGAGAATTGGCTGTAGGAGCGGGTTTATCCCGCGAGGCATCGGGGCGTAAAGCCCCTCCTACAATTGACGGACTGGGAGTAGAAGCTTTCGCAACAATTGTCGCTCCAGGTTTCAGCAGATCCTCCACCGGCAGGGCGGCGACACTCGCGGCGTCTCCGGTGACCAGGGCGATGTCCTGGCCGATCAGCACCGTGTCATCGATTTTGATTTTCCACGCCTTGAACTGGCCGGCAAAGGACGCCTCGATCGGGTAGACGGCCTTGTCGGTCTCGACCTCGCAGAGCACGTCGTCGTGCCGCACCGGGTCGCCGGGCTTTTTCGCCAAGGCCACGACCCGGGCGGAGCGCAGCCCCTCCCCCATGATCGGCACCCGGACAATGATATCGTTCGTGCCGGGCATCACGGAGTGCTGGGGCCCATGGGTGTGGTCTGCGGTAGGAGGGGCTTTATGCCCCGATTCGTTGGCGGGTAAATCGGGGCGTAAAGCCCCTCCTCCAGTGATGGTTTCCCCGCGGCCAACATTCAGGCCCACCGTGCGCCAGATCGCCTCGACGATGCGCGGCACGTCGGGCAAGGCCGCATACTCATAGATGGGGTTGTAGCCGATCATCACGTTCGCCTTGGTCACCAGCAGCGGCGGGGCCTTCAGCGCGGACCACAGTTCGGGCTGGCCCATGAGGTGGGTGATGATCATCTGGCCGACGGAGCAGGCCTCGCCATCCTCCTGCACGACGATGAGCCGGCCGGTCTTGCGCACGGACGCCTCGATCGTCGCCTTGTCCCACGGCGCGATGGAGCGCAGGTCGATGAGGTCCACCCCGACCTCGCCCTTGAGCTCCGCCAAGGCCTCGTAGGATTTTTCCATCGTGTTGCCCCAGGCGACCAAGGTGAGGTCGTCGCCCTCGAGGCAGCGGCGGGCGGAGCCGAAGGGAATGGATACCACGGGCTCGGTCAGCTGCTTTTCCGCCCAAAGCATGTGCTTGGGGGCCAGAAACAGCGTGATGTCCTCGCCGTGCATGGCGGTCCAGAGCAGGCCGGCGGCGTCCTCCGGGGTGGAGGGGATGACGATGTTGAGACCGGGAAAATGGGCGAAGGCCGACTCGTTGGCTTGCGAGTGCCAGAGTCCGCCGCCGGGCAGATAGGCCCCGTAGGGCGCATAAAACACCGCCGGCACCTTCCATTCCCCGTTCGAGCGCCAGCGCAGGTTGCTGAGATTCGAGACCAGCTGATTGAAGCCCGGGAAACTAAAATCAATGAACTGCAGCTCAAACACCGGCCGGCGGCCGTAGAGCGCCAGACCGCCGGCCACCCCGAAGATGGTGGATTCGGCCAGGGGCGAGTTGAACACCTGCTCGGGAAAATCCGTGGAAAGCTTCTGGGTGAGCCGGAAGACGCCGCCCTTCGGATCCTCGACGTCCTCGCCAAAGATGAGGCGGCCCGGATCGGCGTCGAGTCCGGCGCGCAGGGTCCGGTTGATGAGGTCGCCCATGCGGTAGCGGCCGGGCGGAAAGAGCTGCTCGTTGAGGTCGGGTGAACTCCCGGTGACATCGAGCAACAACTCGTCGCCCCGCGGATCGGCCGCCTTCTCGGCGGCGAGGTACTCCGCCCGCACCTTTCCCTTCACCTGCTCCTCCATGGCGGCAAACTGGGCGGCGGTGAGCTCGCCGGCCTTGATCATCCGGTCCTTGAGCACGCGGATGGGGTCGGCCCGTTCCATGGCGGCGATGTCCTCCTTGGAGCGGTACAGCGTGTGGTCATCGGAACTGGTGTGGCTGGAGAGCCGCTCCAGCTTGCACCAGAGCAGGGCGGGCCCCGCCCCTTCCCGCAACCGGGCCAGGGCCGCGTGGGTCGCCGCGTGCACGGCCTCGACATCGGCGCCGTCGATTTGCTGCCACTGGGCCTGGTTGAGCACGGCGAGGGCCAGCGGGTTGGTCTTCCGCGTCGGCGTCGAGATGCCGTAGGCGTTGTCCTCCACCAAAAAAAGCACCGGCAGCTTGCGTTCCAGGGCAAAGCTCACCGCCTCGTAGAAATCGCCCTGCCGGGTCGCCGCATCGCCGATGGTGGTGACGACGAGATGCGGCTGACGGTCGAGCTGCATGCCCCAGGCGACACCGCAGGCCGGCAGGAGCTGCGTGCCGAGGGGCGTCGGCACGCTGACGATGTTCAGGGCGCGCGAGGAAAAATGCGAAGGCATCATGCGCCCCCGGGAGGCGGAGTCGCGCTTGGCGAAATACTCCAGTGCCAGGTGGCTGGTCGACATGCCCCGCCCCAGGCACAGGCCCCGATCCCGGTAATAGGGCAGCAGGAAATCGCCGGCGCGCAGCTGCGCGCCCAGCGCTGCGAGCGCCTCGTGGCCGCGCCCCGCCACATGGAAATGACCCTTGCCCTGCCGGTTCAGGCTTTCCTCGCGCAAATCACCGTGACGGCTTTCCAGCATCGTCAGCAGCAGGTGGCGCTTCTGTTCTTGGTTCAGGGTGGCGGCGTGGGCCATGGCGTGGTTACACGGGAAATTTCCCAGCAATTGGGGCGACACGGCAACGCATTTCGCGCCGCCGGGCCGTCCGGGCGGGAATTAGGTTAGGGTGTGAATCCAAAGCCAACACACCCCGGCGCGATGCGCCACCCCTCTCCAGAGGGGACCCAATCATTTTGGAACGCAGACTTGAATCCCCTCTGGGAGAAGGGTGCCCGACAGGGCGGGGTGTGTCGGGGTTGCGCAGGTTCACCAGCGAGTACGGGCGATGAGAGTTTGCCAACACGCCCTAGCCGGCGAACAGCCCGATGCTCCGCGCATAGCGCATCAGGCCGCCGCGGTAGGCCGGAAAGCCCGCGCCCAGCAGCAGGGCCAGGTCGGCGTCGCCGGGCGTCTTGAGCACGCCCTCGGCGAGCACACGCTTGGTTTCCTCGATCATCACCCCGTTGAGCCGGTCGGCGATGGCCTGGGCATCCATGGCCGTCGGTTTCTTGGGCGCGAACTCCGCCAGGGCGGGATTGAGCGTGCCCTGACTCTCGCCATAATGGTAGAATCCGGAACTGGCCCCGTTCTTTCGGCCCCGCAGGCCGGCGGCGAGCAACCGGCCGCAGATGGTCGCGGGCGTGAAGCGATCCGGATAATAATGCTGCATCTCCCGCAGGATGAAATCGGTCACGTCCAGGCCGACCTCGTCGATCAGCCGCATCGGGCCCATCGGCCAGCCCCAGTCCCGCATGGCATGGTCGATGACCATGGTCGGCACCCCCTGCTCCCACAGCAGGCAGGCCTCGTTGAGGTAGAAAAACAGGACGCGCGTCACCAGGAAACCCGGCGACGACCGGCAGATGACGGGCGTCTTCCCCAAGGCCTTGACGAAAGCCAGGGCGCGGTCGGCGGTTTCGCGGGTGGTGTGCGGACTCAGGACGAGCTCGACCAGCGGCATGCGGCCGACCGGGTTGAAGAAGTGCAGCCCGACGGTCCGGCCGGGGTTCGTGGCCGTGGCCGCCAGCTCCTCGATGGGCAGGGCGGAGGTGTTCGAGGCGAACACGCAATCGGGCGTGGCGACCCTGGTGAGCTCCGCAAAAAGTTTCTGCTTCGCCCCCACGTCCTCCACGATGGCCTCGATCACCAGGTCGCAGATCTCAAAATCCTCCAGGCTGGTCGTGATGCCGATGCCGCCCGTCATCTTGTGCGCCTCGGCATGCGTCAACCGCCCGCGCTTGACCGCATCCCGGAACAGTTCGCGGATGATCTCCACGCTGCGATCGAGCGCTTCCTTGCTGGAGTCGCACATGATGACCCCGAAGCCATGCAAGGCGCACCAGTGGGCGATCCCGGATCCCATGACCCCGGCGCCGATGATGCCGACGGTTTGAAACGGGACGGGCTTGGCGGTTGCCGTGGTGCCGGGAAACCAGGCGTCCATGGTCGCTTTCTTGCCCGCGTCCTTGAGCAAAAACACCTGAATGAGATTCTTGGCGATCTCGCCGGTGGCCTGGCCGCCGAACAGGGCGGCCTCCAGGTCGAACGCCAGCCCGGGCGGCAGGTCCGCGCCTTTTTCGATGACATCGAGGACGGCAAGCGGGGCCGGTTGCCCGCGGTAACGGGTGAGGGCCGCCTTGCGCTGACTCGTAAAGAAATCCGCCGGGGGCGGTGGGGGCGCCGGGCGCTGCGGCAATCCCGCGGCCGCCAAGCGGAGCGCGACGGCCTTGGCCCGGGCCTTTAATTCCGCCGCGGGCACCAGTTCGTCGACCAAGCCCGCGGCGTGGGCCGCCGCTGCCGGCACGAGCGCCGCCTTGAGCATGTGCTCCACCGCCCCGACCGGGCCGATGAGCCGCGGCAACCGCACACAGCCGCCCCAACCGGGGATCAAGCCGATGCCGACCTCGGGCAGGCCGATCTGGGTTTCCCGGCCGTCACTGGCGATGCGCCAGTGGCAGGCCAGCGCCAGCTCAAAGCCGCCGCCGGCGCACGCCCCGTGGATGGCGCAGACAACGGGCACCTTGAAATCCGCCAGCCGGGTGAGCATTTCCTGACCGTCCCGCGATAATTGCATCGCCACCTCGCTGTCGGTGATCCGGGACAGCCATTTCAGGTCCGCGCCCGCGATGAAAATCTTCTCCTTCGCACTGATCAGCACCACCGCCTTCAGGGGTTGAGCCGCCAGGGCCGTCACCGCCTCGCGCAAGGCGGCCCACGTCTCAGGGTTGAATACATTCGCCCGGCTGCCGGGGGCGTCGAAGGTGATCCAGCCGACGCTCTCGGCGTCAACCGTGTGAGTGACCGAAGGGGGTTGGCTCATGTGACATGGGAAATTGCCGACCAGACAACCGTTGTCTGCCCGCGAAGTAAAGCCAAGGTGCAAGGGCCGGCGCCGCCTTCGGCCAGGATCATCACCTTACCCCATAGAACTCGCACGGCTGTGGGAAGGTGTGTTCAAAGCCAACACACCCCGGCGCTGCGCGCCACCCGTTCGGCCGAGCTCACGGCCGAGGCCCTCTCCAGAGGGGACCCAATCATCCCGTGATTTGGTATAATTCCCCTCTTGGAGAGGGGTGCCCGGCAGGGCGGGGTGTGTCAGGCTGCGTCAGTCATCTCCTGGGCGACGACGCGCGATGACAGTTTGTATACACGCTCCTTCCTTCACCGCCGGCCCGCACCCGCGCTGAATTTCCGCAGGTATTTCAAGGCCACCTCCATATCATTGGGCAGCGGAGCCTGCAGGGTGAACGGCTCGCGCGTGAGCGGGTGCTTGAAGGTCAGTCCCGCCGCATGCAGCGCCAGCCGGGTGATGAGCGGCTTCTCGTCCTCGCGCCCCTTGTAGCCGCGTTTCAGACCCGACAGCAGGAGCTCCGTGCCATCGCCATACACCGTATCATTGAGCAGCGGGGTGCCCGTCTCGGCGAGGTGCAGCCGGATCTGGTGCGGCCGGCTGGTCTCCGGCCGGCCTTCGACCAGGGCAAACCCCGGCCGCCCGGCTGCCGCCGGATATTTTTCCCTCACCTGAAATTCGGTCCGGCTGGCCTCGCCGTGCTTCTTCACCGTGCACATGACCCCGGGCCGGCCTTCATCCTCCTTCATGTAGACCTCCACCGCGAATTCCTCGTCCGGCGGCACCCCGACCGTCAGGGCGAGGTAGGTCTTCACCACGCTTTTCGACTGGAACTGCCCGCTCAGGAAATCCAACGCGGCCTTGGTCTTGGCATAAAGCACCAGCCCGCTGACCTCCGGCTCGAGCCGGTGGACATTGGCAAGGTCGGGGCCGAGTTGGGCGCGCACCAGGGCAAGCAGCGTCTCACCCCGCGGGTCCCGCCGGTCCGGGGCGACCAGCAGCCCGCTGGGCTTGTCGAACGCGATCAGGACGTCGTCCTCAAATAGTACTGCGGGCAGCGGCATCGGAGGATTTTTTTCGCGGTGATCGCCCCTCGGCGCAACCCAATACGACGGAAGCGTGACGCCCGGGTTAAACCGGCGTGACGGACGCATAATCCCTTTGAGGGTAACGGAGGGGAAGCGATACGAGGATAACCGATCCCCATGCCTGCACTAAGTTTCATTCCCATGCTGTCGTTGATGGCGCAATTGCGCCATAATCCGACCGCGCCCCTCCGCATCTGGCTGCGCAACACCGGTCACAAGATTCGCCCCCCTTGCGCGCGGCCGCTTGCCGCCATCATCCGGCACCGGCAGGACGCCGTGCTCGCCGCAGGAAGAGCGGGTCCGCACCAATATGCCCCTGCGTTGGCCGAGGCCGGCACCGGCGGGCAGCCCACCATTGTCATCGGCGGGTTTGTGCCCGACACTCAGGATGCGCTCTACCTGCTCCGCGCCGGCCTGCTGAAACAGGGCAGTCTCTATACCTTCAGTTATCCGTCCCGGGGGTTCGACACCGACTTGTTCGTGGCCCAGCTCGCCGATTGCATTGAGGATGTAACAGCCCGGCATGGCCGGATGCCGGTGCTGATTGGCATCAGCTTTGGCGCCGGCCTCGTGGTGGAAATGCTTCGGCGCACCACCGCGAGCGGCACGGCCTTGCCCCTGGCGGGGGTGGTGCTCATCAGCCCGGTCTGCGGCGTGACTGACCTGATTGAGCCCGGGACGCCCAAGGCCACCACCCTCCTCGGACGGGTCATCAAGCCCTATCTTGATCGGAATGGGGTCGTGGATGAATCCATCATCGCACGTTCCCGGGCCGTGTTCCTAAAAATGTTCGAGGCGGGCGCCCAAAACCATCAGGCGCTCAGCCTGCTGCTAACCCAGGGGGAATCCCTGCGCCTGCGCAGCGCGGTCCTCGCCACGATCAACGCGATCACGACGACCGGTGTGGTGGAACGGGTGCGGGCCTTGTGCGACTTTCCCGCCCTGCAAGAACCCCGCTGCCTCTGCCCGGCCCCGGCTCTCGTCCTCTTCGCGGAAAAAGAAGGCGCCGTCCTGCGGGAAAACTCCCCCACCCAGCGGGAATTCGGACATCGCACCCGATCGTGGTTTCCCCAAGGTCTCTGCCTCACGGTGCGCCACACCCCGGATAATCCCGTGCAGCACGCCTCCTTGATCTTCCATGCCCAAAACTTTGCGCAACCGCTCTGGGCATTTTACCGGCAGATCAAAAACACCCATTACCGCGCAGCCTGAGTCTTCCGGCATGGACCCCTCCCCCTCGCCGCCCCGCCGGTCCTTGACCCGCCAGATCGCTGGATTCATCGGCCAGCAACTGGGCAACCATACCGCGCGCCGGTTGCGTCGTCTCGGGCCGGGCCTGGCGGCGCAGGATGAGGTTTTTTGCACCCTGACCACGTCACTCGCCGGAACCGACTTTGGCCGGACCAATGGCCTGGAGGGTGGTCTGGCTTACGCCGATTTTCACCGCCGGCTCATCCCGCGGACTTACGAGGATTTCGCGCCCTCCATCGAACGGATGAAGCAGGGCCAGTCCAATGTGCTTTGCCCGGGCCGATGCGAGCATTTCGCCGTCTCATCCGGCACCACCGCTGGACCGTCCAAATGGCTGCCGGTCAACGCCCCGCTGCTGGATCATTTTCGTGACGCCGGGCTCGACTCCCTGCTGTTCTACGCCCGGCGGACGGGCCGGGGCACCGTGTTTCGCGGCCGGCATCTTTTCCTTGGCGGGAGCAGCACGCTCGTGCCTTTGCCCGGAATCACCCCGCCAATATATTCCGGTGATCTCAGCGGCATTACCGCCCTCAAGATGCCCGCATGGGTGGCCCGTTATCTCTATGAGCCGGGCTTGGAAATCGCCCAGTTGGCCGACTGGCCGGCGAAGCTCACCGCCATCGCCCAACGGACTCGGCAGGCCGATATCACCCTGGTCGCAGGCATTCCCAGCTGGCTGCTGGTACTCGCCGCCACCTTGCGTGCCCACGAACAGAACGAAACCGGCCGGGTGTTGCCCGACTTGCAGGCCCTGTGGCCCAACCTCGAATGCTTGGTGCATGGGGGCGTTCCCGTGGCGCCGTTCACCGACGAATTGCGCGCGGCCTACGGTCCCGGCATCTGCTTTCATGAAGTTTATCCCGCGTCCGAGGCCTTTATCGCGGTGCAAGACGATGCCCCGGAAGCCGGGCTGCGCCTGCTCGTGGACCGCGGGGTTTTCTTCGAGTTCCTGCCAGTCGCCGCCTACGATGCGGCCAATCCGGAACGATCGGCCGCGCATGTCCTGCCCCTGTCTGGCGTACAGCCGGGCTTGGATTATGTGCTGCTGCTCACGACCCCTGCCGGCCTGGTGCGTTATGTCATCGGCGACGTGGTGCGCTTCATCAGCATCAACCCGCCGCGCCTCGTCTACACCGGCCGCACCAAGCTGCAGCTGAGTGCCTTTGGCGAGCATGTGATTGAAAAGGAATTGACCGACTCCCTGACCGCGGTGTGCCGGCAGCAGCAGCAGACCCTGGTCAACTTTCACGTCGCCCCCTTGTTTCCCGATCCCGGTGCCGGCCGGCCGACGGGATGTCACGAATGGTGGATCGAACTGCGCCCGTCACCCGAGCAAGTGTCACCCGACACCTTTGCCACCGCGCTCGACCGCGAACTGGCCCACCGCAATGATGACTATGCCGCCAAACGAACGGGCCACGGTCTGACCGCACCCGCGGTGCGCCTGCTGGCACCTGGTCATTTTGAGCGATGGTTGCGCCAGGCAGGGAAATGGGGCGGACAGAGCAAGACGCCCCGCTGCCGCTCCGATCGGCAAGTGGCGGAGGCTCTCGCCGCCTTCAAATAGTTTTTACCCCGGCAAACGCGCCGAGGGCCCGCGACTTTTACGCCATATTCGTCTTTTCCGGTATGGCCAATTGGTCCCGGCTGACTAAGCTGGTGAGCCATGACGCTCGCGCCGCGATTCCTGGTGAACCTCTGGGCGGGATTGCGGGTCGCGCGATTCTCCCGGAGACTCCGGGCGCTGGGCCGCGGCGGTGCGGCCCAGCAGGCGACCTTCACCCGCCTCATGACCCAGCTCGCCGGCACGGAGTTCGGACGGGCCCACGGGATCACGGCGGCGACAACTTATGCGGAGTATCGGGAACGCGTGCCGCCTCGAAACTATGACTACTTCGCCCCGTTGATCGCCCGCATGGCAGCTGGGGCCGAAGGCGTGCTCTCGCCCGGCCGCTGCCCATTTTTTGTCGAGTCCGCGGGCACCACGGATCCCGTCCCAAAACTGTTGCCGGTCCCCGAGTCCATGCTGGCCCATTTCCGGCAAGGCCTGCGGGACGCCCTCTTCCTCTATGCGACCCGGGCCGGGCACGGCGGGGTGTTTCTCGGCCGCCACCTGCAGACCGGCGCGAGCACCGCCCTCACGGAAGAGCATGGCTCCTACCGCACCGGAGTCGACGGGATGCTCGCCCTCTGCCTGACGCCGTGGGTCGAGGCGAACCTCTATGCCCCGCCCGCCGCCGTCGCGCGCCTGCCGGCCGGACCCGCGAAAACGACCGCCATCGTCCGGGCCATGCAAGCGCAGGATGTCACCCTCATCGCCGGGCCACCCGCCAACCTGGGCAAGCTGGCCCGCGCCGTGCGTGAGGCGGCGGGCGGCACCCAGCCCCGCCAGACCCAATTGGCGGAAGTTTGGCCCAACTTGGAATGCGCGCTGTTCCACGGCGCGCCCCTCGGACTCCACGCCGAGGCCTTGCGTGAAGCGCTCGGACCCACGGTGAAGTTTCATGAGCTCTATGCCGCGGCCGAGGGAATTTTTGCCGCCCAGGACAACGGGAGCCCGGCCGGCCTTCGCCTGCTGACGGATACCGGCGTGTTCTTCGAATTTCTCCCCTGGGCGGGTTACAGCCCGTCCCGACTCGCCACCGCCGGCGCCGTCTGCCTGCCCTTGGAAAAAATCTCGGCCGGCCTGGACTATGTGCTGGTGGTCACGACGCCGGCGGGCCTCTGCCGCTATGTGCCCGGTGACATTGTGCGCTTCATGTCGGTCGACCCGCCGCGCCTGCAATTTGTCGGCCGCACGGTCGCGCAGCTCAACGCGTTTGCGGAGCACGTCACGGAACGCGATCTGCTCGAAACGCTGCTCACCGTCTGCGCCCGCAATGGCTGGCAGCTAGTCAATTTTCATGTCGCGCCGTCCAGCCATCGCATCGCCGCCGGCCAGACCATGAACTGCCATGAGTGGTGGATGGAGTTGCACACCCACACGGCCCGGACCCCGACGGCCAATGTGATCGGGCCCCAACTGGATGCCGAGCTGGCGCGCCGCGATCCGAAATACGCCGCCAAGCGCCAGGCGCTGGACCTGGATGCCCCCCGTGTACGCCTGGTGCCCCCCGGGGTGTTTGCGCAGTGGGCCGAGGCCCAGCAAAAATCCCGCAGCGCGAGCCAGCTGCCCCACTGCCGCTCCGACCGGCAGATCGCGGACCAGCTCGCCGCCCTGACCCACTTTTTCGATTCCAGCGGCGTGCCCTTCACCCCCGTCAACACCCGGGCCCCGTTCTGATTGACGCGGCCGGATCGGTGGGCGCAGCGGCCCTCGCCGCCCGCGCTATGCAGCCGGCGAGGGTCGTTCCCCGCCAGCTTGGCATTATTTCTTGGCCCGCGATTTCTTCGCCGCCGTCTGCTTGGCGTTGAGCCACACTTGGCCCTTCGCGTTCACATTCAGCCAGAAGAGATCCCCGCCGTGCTCGGCAAAGGTCGGCTTGGCCTTCGGCGATTCCGGCGGGACCAGGCCCGCCGTAGCCAGTACGGCCAGCAGTTGCGCGTCGGATTTCTCGAGTTTCTGCGCCAGATCATGCACCAATGCCGTCACGCCTTCGCCGCGTTTCTTCGGCTCCAGCAGCAGCCGCATGGCGGTCAGCGTGTTCTCGGGCGGCAGCGCCTTGGCGGCCGCTTGCATTTTCGCCGGCACAAACGCGGCGCGCGGATCCTCGTCGCCGCGCTCCAGCGGGACATCCGCCGGCGGCGTGCCGGGCGCAGGCGCGGCGCCGCGCGGCTTTTCCTCCGCATTGATCCAGATTTCGCCGCGTTGGTTGCGGTTCAGGTGGAATTCAAAATCACCATCGTAAGCCAGCACGGGCTCGTCGCCCCCCGCGAGGCGCAGGCCGAACTCGCCCAGCTTTTCCAGCAGCTGCGTATCGTCGAGCTTCAGCGCCTTGGTCAGGTATTGGAAGCTGCCCGACCAGCCGTGACCGCGCCGGTTGCGCCGCATCATGGAGCGGATGTGGCTGAGCAACGAACCGGTGGGCGCAAGCGCGGGCTCGCCGGCGCGGGCCGGACGCTCGGCCGGGGGCGCGGACTCGCGGCGCGGCGCTTCCGGCGCGGCGGGCCGCTCGTCCCGCGGATCGGCGGCAACGGGAGTCCCCTTGACCACCTTGAATTTCTTGTCGCGGGTGTTGAGCCAGACCCGGCCCTTGGTGTCGCGCTCGAACCAGTAGAGCGAGCCGTCGTGGTCGACCACGTCGCCTTTCTCCTCGCCCACGGGCGGCAGTGGCAGGCCGCATTCCTCAAAGGCCGTCAGGACCTCGCGCGGGTCCTGCTCGAATTTCTTGGCGAGAAAATCCAGCTCGACCGACAGGTTGCCCCGGGAATTTTTCCGCAGGAACGGCTGCAGCGCCTCGAACAAAGTCGGCAGGTCCTCCTCGCTGCCGCCGAGGTCGTCAAAGTCGCCCAAGCCGAGATCCGCGGTCGCCGGCGCGTTGGCCGGGCGGGCGGGCGGCAGCTCGTCGGCGAAGGAGCGCTCATCCTTGCCGTCGTCCTCCGCCTCCGGGATCGGCGGCGGCGTGTAGGCTGGCTTGGCGGCGGCGGGCGGAAACCAGTCGCGCGCCACCGGGCGGCGCGCCAGGCCGTGGAACACCAGCGGATTGTCGGGCTTGGTCGTGAAATTGATGATCTCCCACTCGTCCTTGCCCAGCTGGCCAAGGTGTTGCTCGAGCAGCTGCATCGACGCAAAACCCAGCGGACCGCTGGAGATCAGTTTGTATTCCCAGGATGACATATGAGGGGCAACGCATCCCGCATCGCCCCCGCTGACGCCAGCCTTAATTTTACGGATTCCGCCCAACGGGCATCCGCCCGCGGCGTACCCGCCCGCGGCCGACACCCGGCTTGCCTCGAGATGAATATTACCCAACTTGGGCGCACCATGCCGAAGAAATCCCCCCTCCTCGCCGGCCTGCTGGTGGCCCTGGTCGTCCGGTCCACGCCGATCCTCGCCGCCCCCGCTGCCGATGACGGCGCGATCAACCTGCCGGGCAGTTTCCGCGCGCTGGTCGTGGCCGACAACCTCGTCGCCGGCCGCATGGTGGACAATTTCACCGATCACCTCCGCTTCCTCGCCATCGCCCCGAACGGCAACGAGGTAACTCCGGCACAGGTGGCCGCGCAGCGCACGCTGCCTTGAACCGGCGACTCCTCAGATTCGTTCTCTGCAGCCTGGCGCCAACCTTGCCAGCCCAGTTGCTGCAGCTTGATCCCCTCGTCGTCAGTATCGCCCGGGCACCCCAGGCCAGCGCGCAGGCGCCCTTCAGCCTGACCGTGCTGTCCGGGGCGGACCTGCGGGCGGCGCCGACCGCGACCCTCGACGGCGCGCTCCGCACCGTGCCCGGCTTCAGTCTGTTCCGGCGCAGCGACAGCCTGACGGCGAACCCCACCGCCCAGGGGGTGTCGCTGCGCGGGCTCGGCCCCAGCGGGGCGAGCCGATCCCTGGTGCTGCTCGACGGGGTGCCGCTCAACGATCCCTTCGGCGGCTGGGTGGCCTGGAGCAAGGTGCCGCGCGAAAGCCTGACCGGGGCCGAGGTCGTGCGCGGCGGCGGCGCCACCGCCTGGGGCAACGCCGCCCTCGGCGGCATCATGCAGCTGCTGACCAATCCGGCCCCGAGTAACCAATATGGTTACTCGGGTCCGGAGTCATCCGGGAGGGTAAACGTCACCGCAGGAGATTTCTCGACCCGCAGTGCGGAGCTGGCCCTGCGTCAGGCGCTTGGCTCCGGGAGACTGCAGGTGTCCGGCCGCGACTTTGCCACGGCCGGATTTCCGCTCGTCGCGCCGGAGCGGCGCGGCACGATCGATGAGCCGGCGGCCAGCCGGCACCAGTGGTTGAACGCCGGCTGGTCCCAGCCCGTCGGGACCGGGACGGAGCTTGCGCTCACCGCCCGCTCCTTCAGCGAGCACCGCGACAACGGCACGCCCTATCAACGCAACTCCTCGCGGGAAAACTTCGGGTCGGTCGCCTTGCGTCACCAGGCCACGTCCGCCTTCGGCTGGACCGCCCTCGTCTACGGCCAGGCCCAGACCTTCGCCAGCACGTTCAGTGCGGTGAATGCCGACCGCACCGCGGAGACCCCCGCCAGCAACCAATACGCCGTCCCGGCGTCAGCGTTCGGCGCGGCGTGGACCGGAAGCGTGGAACATCCCGGCGACGCCCGCACCAGCTTTGGGGCGGATCTGCGCCATGTGCGGGGAGAAACCCGCGAATATTTTTCCTATGTGAGCGGTGATTATACCCGCGAGCGCCGGGCCGGCGGCGGCCAGGATGTCGCCGGCTTGTTCGTCTGGCAGGAACAGCCGCTCACGGCAAACCTGCGGGCTTCATTTGGCGGCCGCCTTGACTTCTGGCGCGAACGCGACGGTCACCGGCGCGAAACCACCCGCGCCACCGGGGCCGAGCTGCGCGACGAGTTCTACGGCGGGCAGGAGGCTGCCGAGTTCAGTCCGGGCGCCGGCCTGGTGTGGCAGGCGGCGCCGGCCTGGCGCGTCCGGGCCGTCGCCCAGCAGGCTTTCCGCCGGCCCACGCTCAACGAGCTCTATCGGCCGTTCCGCGTGGGCAATGTGATCACCGAGGCCAATCCCAGCCTGCGGACCGAGCACGTCACCAGTGCCGAACTCCGCACCGAGTATGCGACCCCCGGCCTAACCCTGAGCGCGGCCGTATTCTGGAACGAGCTGCGCGACGCTGTCGCCAATGTCACCATCGCGCGGGGCCCGGGCACCTTCCCCGTGGTGGGTTTCGTGCCCGCCGGCGGCCTGGGCCGCCAGCGGCTGAATCTCGCTAGCATCCGCGTGCAAGGCGTGGAGCTGACGGCCCGGTGGCGGGCGCGGCCAAGCCTGACCCTTGACGCCAATTTTCTGTATGATGACGCCACCGTGCGCGAGGCCGGTGTGGCTCCGGCGCTCGTGGGCCGGCGGCTCGCCCAAGTCCCGCTTCAGGCCGCCGCCCTCAGCGCCGCCTGGCAGGCGACCAGACAATTCACCCTGACGCCGCGACTGCGCGCCCTGGGGCGCCAGTTCGAGGACGACGAAAATCTGCTGATCCTCGGGGCCGTGGTCATCGTGGACCTGAGCCTCAGCTATCAACTGACGCCGCAGACTTCCCTGTATCTCACCGCCGAAAATCTCGGCAACGCCCGCATTGAAACCGGCCGCAGTCCCGACGGGGTGGTGAACACCGGCACCCCCCGCTACCTCTTCGGCGGCCTGCGCGCCGCCTGGTAGGCGGGGAGCGCGATCATGCGCGCATAAATCGCGCATTCTTTTCGTGTCTTTTTGCGCCTTTTCGTGGCAAACCTTCCCGCATGCGCCGGCTCGATCAACTCCTCGCCAACCTCGGGTACTGCTCCCGCCGGGAAGCCCGCGCCTGGATCCAGGCCGGCCGGGTCACGGTCCGCGGCGCGGTGGAAAATGATTTCGGCGCCAAGGCCAACGCCGCCGACGTCCGGGTGGACGGTGAGCCGCTGGATCATCCCGACGGGATGCTCCTCCTGCTCCACAAGCCCCTCGGCCTGGTCTGCTCGCACGACGAGCGCGAGGGCCCGAGCATCTATGGCCTGCTGCCCCCGCGCTGGCGCGCACGCAACCCGCAGGTCACGAGCATCGGCCGGCTCGACAAGGAGACGAGCGGACTGCTGCTGCTGACCGACCGCAGCGAACTGGTCCACCGCCTGACTTCGCCGAAGCACAAGGTGCCGAAAGTCTACCAAGCCACGGTCAGCGCGGACCTGTCGCCCGCCCTCATCGCGCTTTTCGCCAGCGGCACCCTGTTGCTCCCCGAGGAAAAGGCGC
Organism: Opitutia bacterium; assembly: GCA_037128315.1. GTDB lineage: Bacteria > Verrucomicrobiota > Verrucomicrobiia > Opitutales > Opitutaceae > Lacunisphaera. The sequence continues at coordinate 17,864 of JBAXWQ010000031.1, forward strand.
CCTGCGCCCCGGCGGAGCTGAAGATAATCTCGCCGCGCGCGGCCGAGCTCACCCTGACCGAGGGCCGCTATCATCAGGTGCGCCGGATGTTCGCCAGCCAAGGCGTCGAAGTGCGGGCCCTGCACCGGTCCCGGTTTGGACCGCTGGAAGTGGGCGACCTGCCGGCCGGACAATGGCGGGAAATGCCCGCCGATACGTTCGCGCCGGCCTAAGGTGGGTTGGCAAAATGACTTGTCCGGAAGCGACAGGCGCTTGCCCCGCCATAGTAATGCGAAGTGGGTCTCCGCCTGTCGGATTTTGCCACGCTAGCTGCTGAAAACCCCACAGGCACGGAGGCCTGTGGCTACGGCGATTTTGCGATTTACTGGATTTGCAAACCCGCCCTAGCACTACTCCGTTATGTGCGGCTACACACCCCGGCGCAGTGCGCCACCCCTCTCGAGAGGGGACCCAATCACTCGCTAGTTTGGCCTTGAATCCCCTCTAGCAGAGGGCTTCGGCCGTGAGCTCAGCCGAACGGGTGCCCGCAGGGCGGGGTGTGTCGGGTCGGA
>JBAXWQ010000310.1:0-3298 GCA_037128315.1 Opitutia bacterium
CGATGCACGAGGGCGTGAAGCTGCCCAACGGCGGCACGCTCTCCATCATCATCAATCGCTACCTGGTGGAAAACAACTGGTCCTCGCCCGCGATGCAGCGGTTGCGCGCCGTGCTGTCGGACTTCACCAAGAAGGACAATCGCATCATCGCGAGCGCCCTGTTCGTGCAAGAGACCCACCAGCCGCCCACCATACTCGTCACGAAGGACGTCAATGTGCAGCTCAAGGCCCGCGCGGTCGGGCTCGAGGCCGAGGATTACCTGAACGACAAGGTGCCCGAGGCGGATTCCGACGAGGGCGACTACCAGACCATTCCCCTCGACGTCTACGAAATGCAGCGCTTCTGCTCGGAGGGCGAACTGGAACTGGCCGCCGAGGCAGGGGGCAAATTGTATCTGAACGAGTACGTGCTGCTGATGACGCCCGAGGGCAAGACGATGCCCGGCCGTTATTATGGCAACAACGTGGTGCGCCGGCTGCATCTCCCGGATTTTGTGAAAGCCCCCGGCGGCATCCCTATCCGCCCGCGCAATCTCGAGCAGCAATTTTTCGTGGATGCGCTGATGGATGACACCATCTCACTGGTTACCTGCTTCGGCAAGGCGGGCACAGGCAAGACGCTGTTGTCCACCGCCTGCGCCCTGTTCCAGACCACGGATGACAAGTCGCGCTACGACGGCCTCTCCATCTCCCGCCCGGTCATTTCGCTCGGCAAGGACATTGGCTTTCTTCCCGGCACCCTGGAGGAGAAGATGAAACCCTGGTTGCAGCCCTATCACGACGCCCTGGAGGTGCTCATGCCGTCCAAGCCGGCCAAGGAGCCCCAGTTTGCCATGAAGAAGGCCGGCAAGAAAAAGAAAAACAAGCACGGCGACATCATGGCGATGATGGCCCAGCCGCAGCCGGTGCACGGGGGCGGGTCGGGGGGCCACAACGGTCCGCCGCCGGTGAAGCCTTACGAGCGCCTGATCAGCAGCGGGGTCGTGGAGATCGAGGCCCTGTGCTTCATCCGCGGCCGCTCGATCGCCCGCCGCTTCTTCATCCTCGACGAAGCCCAGCAACTCACCCCCCACGAGGTGAAGACCGTCATCACCCGTATTTCCGAAAGCTCGAAACTGGTGCTCATCGGCGACCCGGCGCAGATTGACAATCCCTACGTCGATTCGCGCAGCAACGGTTTGGTCTATTGCCACAACCGCATGAAGGGCCTAGCCCTCGCCGCCCACGTGAAGCTTTCCAAGGGGGAACGCTCCAAGCTCGCCGAGCTGGCGGCCGATCTGCTTTAAGCGGATCCGGGGCCACGTGATTCTCGGCTTGCGGCCCGCCGGCCCCAGCCGAAAACTGCGCGGCTGTGGACCAGACTACCCCAGCAGGACAATCCGGCGCAGCCCGCGAGGGCCACGAGGAGTTGCTGGAGGCCCAGCGCCAGGGCCGTCAGCTCAAGGAAACCATCGCGGCCCTGCGTTCCCGCCTGGAGGAAGCCGAGGCGGGCCACGCCAGCGCGGTCCAGGCGGCGCTGGCGGTGGGGGCCGACGAGATCCGGATCCTCCGCACGACGATCGCCACCCTGCGCGACGAACTGCAGTCCCTGCAGACCGCCAAGGAGGATGCCGTGCAACAGGCGGTGGCCGCCGGCCATGATGAGGCCCACCAGCTGCATCTGACGATCCAGACCCTGCGCGACCAGCTGGAGCGGGAGCTTTATGAACAACGGGACGGCCTGGCCCGCCAGCAGAAATCCTCTCTGGATGAAATGAAGCAATTGCACGATACGATCGCCGCCCTGCGGGCGAAATTGGAAAACAACCATGGAAGCTAAACCGCCCCTCCCGCCTGCGGCCCCCCGCCGCCCGTCCCGTGATACGCTGTCCGGCCTGCGCACCCAGCTGCGCCGGGCGGAGATGCTCATCAAGCTTTCGCAGAAGGTTGCCGCCATTGACAACCTTGACGAGCTGTTGTCCACCCTCATCGAGCTCACAGCGAGCGAGACTGAAGCCGAGCGCGGCTCGCTCTTTTTGAATGATCCCGCCACGGGCGAACTCTATTCGCGCGTGGCCCAGGGCACGTTCAATCGCGAGATCCGGTTGCTCAACACCGAGGGCATCGCGGGGGCGGTCTTTCGGAGCGGGCAGGGGCTGATCGTGCACGACGCGTACTCCGATCCGCGCTTCAAACATGAGGTCGACGAGAAGACCGGGTTCCGGACGAAATCCATCCTGTGCGCCCCGATCAAGACCGCCCGCGGCGAGGTCATCGGGGTGGTGCAGACCCTGAACAAGCGGGCGGGGAACTTTGACGCCGGGGACCTGGCCCTGCTCGAGGCGATGGCCCTGCAGGCCGCCTCGGCGCTGCAAAGCACGCAATACATCGAGCGGATGATGAAGACCCGGCAGCAGGAGATGGAATTTCTTGACCTGATTGCCGATATCACCAGCTCGCTCGAGCTCTCCGTGCTGTTGCGCCGGGTCATGAGCGAGGCCACCCGCATGCTCAAGGCCGACCGCTCCACGCTCTTTCTCAACAATGAGAAGACGAACGAGCTCTGGTCCGAGGTGGGCGAGGGATTGAACGCCGTGCAGATCAGGCTCCCCAACACCGCGGGCATCGCCGGGGCGGTCTTCCAGTCGGGCAAAACCATCAACATCCCGCACGCCTACGCCGACCTTCGCTTCAGCCCGGCCTTCGACAAGAAAACGGGCTACTTCACCCGTTCCATCCTCTGTGTGCCGGTGGTGAACAAAACCGGGAAGGTCATCGGGGTGACCCAGGCCCTCAACAAGCGCGGTGGACCCTTCACCAACGAGGACGAGTCGCGGCTGAAGGCCTTCACCGCTCAGGTCTCCATCGCACTCGAGAATGCGAAGCTTTTCGACGACGTGCAGAACATGCGCAATTACAACCAGTCGATGCTGGAAAGCATGTCCAATGGCGTCATGACCTTCAACGAGGAGGGCCGCATCCACACCTGCAACGCCGCCGGCTACCGCATCCTCAAGGCCCGTGAGGCCGACGTGCTGGGCAAACCGGCCGCCGAATTCTTCACCGGGGCCAACGCCTGGCTGGTGGAGCGGCTCAAGGCCCTCGAGATCGCCGGCGCCAAGGGGGACCTCCTGATGGACGCCGCCATGGAGGCCCGCGGCGAGAAGCTCAGCGTCAATCTCACGCTCCAGCCGCTCATCAGCCTCAAGGGCAAGCGCGTGGGTGTCCCCGAATACCAGATGACCGCCGCGCTCTGGATACGCGGCATCCTCGAACACGAATACGGCGTACCGCCGTCGGCGGTGCGCTGGTTCAACGG
>JBAXWQ010000311.1:0-3283 GCA_037128315.1 Opitutia bacterium
TCCGACATGTCGTGGACCCGCAAGGTCAACCATCCCTCCGAAGTCCTCAAGAAGGGCGACGAGGTGGACGCGATCGTGCTCGACGTGGATTCCTCGCAGCAGCGCATCAGCCTCGGCATGAAGCAGCTCGCGACCGATCCGTGGTCGGACATCGACTCCTTCTTCCGCATCGGCGACGTCGTGCAGGGTGCCGTCACCAAGATCACCTCGTTCGGCGCCTTTGTGGAGCTGAAGGACGGGATCGACGGCCTCGTGCACATCTCGCAGATCAGCGAGGAGCGCATCGAGAAGGTGAAGGACGTCCTGAAGCCCGGCCAGCAGGTCAGCGCCCGCGTGATCAAGATCGATCGCGACGAGCGCCGCCTCGGCCTGAGCATCAAGGCGGCCAACTACAGCGCCGAGCAGCTCGCGGCCGAGACGACCGCCTACGAGGCGCTCAACCGCCAGAGCGGCACCGACATGATGAACCTCGGCGACATCCTCGACGAGGCCGCGAAGAAGGAATAAGCCCCGCGCGAATTCCCGCTTCTCTTCCAGCCGCCCGGAGCAATCCGGGCGGCTTTTTGTTGGGTCGGCGCCGGGGCCCGGGCGGTGCCGGAGCTGACCGGTCCACTCCGGCAAAGCAAAGAGGCCGGCGGGGAGGCCGGCCTCTGACTAGCGAATCTCGCCCGGGGGGTCAGTTGCGCCCGGCCTTGCGGGCCTTGGTCTCGACGAATTCGCGGATGATGGCGTTGCGCTGGCGAACCCGTTCGTCCTCGTCAATCTCCTCGACAGTCCGGACGGCCTCGTGCTTCGCCATGGCCCGGCGCATCTTGGCGAGGGCGAGATACTCGAGCTGGCGGATGCGCTCGCGGGTGACATTGAACTTCCGGCCGACCTCCTCGAGGGTGAGCTCGTCCTTGCCGTCGAGGCCAAAGCGGAGGCGGATGATCTCCGCTTCGCGCTCGTCGAGGGAGTTCACCATCGCATGCAGATCGGAGTTCTGGTTCTTGTCCCGCAGTCCGTCGTAGGGACTGATGGCGTTATCATCGCCGACGATTTCGCCGAATGTGGCGGAGCCGCCCTCTTCGCCGACCGGGGCGTCGAGGGACGCGGGGCGGACGCTGACCGATTTCAGGTGGGCGACCTTGCTGGTCGGGATCTGCAACTCGATGGCCAACTCCTCGTCGGTGGGCTCACGGCCGAGTTCCTCGGTGAGTTTCATGGCCATCCGGCGCATCTTGGAAATTTTGTCCACGAGGTGGACGGGCAGTCGGATGGTCTTGGACTGGTTGGCGAGGGCGCGCTTGATGGACTGCTTGATCCACCAGGCGGCGTAGGTGGAGAGTTTGCCGCCTTTGCGGGGATCGAAACGTTCGACGGCCTTGATCAGGCCGATGTTGCCCTCGCTGATGAGGTCAAGCAGCGGCAGGCCGAAGTCCTTGTAATCCATGGCGATCTTCACGACCAGGCGCAGGTTGGCCGAGATCATGTGATCCCGGGCGGCCTTGTCGCCGCGGCGGATGCGCCCGGCCAGCTGGATTTCCTCCTGGATGGTCAGGAGGGGGGTCTTGCCGATTTCCTGAAGGTACAGTTGGAGGTTGCTGCGTTCGCCATGGGCAATGGGGGGCTCGGGAGCGGCCGGATCGGCCCGCTCGAGGAACGAGGGCGGGGCATCCGGCTGTTCCGCACGCAGGCGAGTGCTAGACTCTTCGGAATCGACGCTGGCACTGGTGGATTTGAATTTGGCAGGCATGTGGAAAGGGAGTCTTAGGGAAGAGACGCAGAAGATGGATTTGTTCCGGCCGCTAGCTAGTTTTGATCGGGACGTTAGCTAGTATTGTTCCAAAAGTGGACATATTTCCACGGGGCTTGGGTAGCATAAGCTCCCCAACAGAGGCGTTTATTGACGCACTCTGCTTACTTATAGCGCCAGAGTGGCGCAAAACTGGGCCTATGCCGGACTAGAACTGCTCAGCCATGGAAACGGCCTTAAACAAGGCTGAGGCCTTGTTGATCGTCTCCTGGTATTCGTCCGCCGGCAGGGAATCTGCGACCCAACCGCCGCCGGCCTGGATATAAACCTGGCCGTTTTTCAGCAGGGCGGTGCGCAGCATGATGCAGGTGTCCATGTTGCCGTCATACCCAAAGTAGCCCAAGGCCCCAGCATAAAACCCGCGCTGCTGCTGCTCGATCGTGGCAATGATCTGCATCGCCCGGATTTTGGGGGCGCCGCTCACGGTGCCCGCCGGAAAGGTGGCGCGCATGAGATCGTAGGCATTCTTGTCAGGCGCGATCCGGCCTTCGACCTGGGATACGATGTGCATCACATGCGAGTAGCGCTCCACGGTCATGAAGTCGGGGACGGTGATGCTGCCGAACTGGCAGACCCGGCCGATGTCGTTCCGGGCGAGGTCGACCAGCATGAGGTGCTCGGCCTTTTCCTTGGCGTCGGCCAGCAGTTCCTGTTCGAGGGCCGCGTCCTCGGCGGGGTTGGCCCCGCGCTTGCGCGTGCCGGCGATCGGCCGGATCTCAACGAGGCCATCGGTCAGCCGCACGTGGACTTCGGGCGAGGCGCCGACGATGGAAAAATCGCCCGCCTCGAGGATGAACATGTAGGGGGACGGATTGACGGTCCGGAGCGCCCGGTAGAGGTCGAGCGGGGACTTGGTGAAGGGCTGCGAGAAGCGCTGGGCCCCGACGACCTGGATGATGTCGCCGGCGCGGATGAACTCCTTCGAGTCCTCGACGCATTGCTCGAAGCGCTGGCGGGTGAAGTTGCCCGGCGGCACCTCGATCCGGGCGGGCTCCACCAAGGGCGCGGGGGCGAGTTCGCGCGGCTGCTTGAGCAGGTCGTGCAGGGCGCGCACCTCGGCGATCGCGGCGTCGTAGGCCGCGCCGGCGTCGCCGCCGACGTGGGCGTTGACGCAGAGGCGGAGGGTTTGCTTGGCGCGGTCGAAGATCAGGAGCGAGTCCGACAGCATGAAGTAGAGCAGGGGCACCTGCAGGTCGTCGGTCGAGGCGGCCGGCACGGTCGGCTCGATCCGGGTGATGTACTCGTAGCCGACGAAGCCGACGGCGCCGCCGGTAAAACGGGGCAGGCCGGGCAGGATCACGGGGCGGTAGCCGCTCATCTCCGCCTCGATCAGCGTCAGGGGATCCGCCGGGGTGCGGACGACCTGGGTGGGCCGGCCGGGCTGGCGGATTTCGGTCGTGTCCGGTCGGCACACGAAAACCTTACGCGGCCGGCAGCCGATGAAACTGTAGCGCGAAAGCCGTTCCCCTCCCTCGATCGACTCCAGCA
>JBAXWQ010000312.1:0-3272 GCA_037128315.1 Opitutia bacterium
GCCCGATTCCAGCGGCTTCGACCTGCTGAAGGAACTCAAGCAACAGGACATCAATGTTCCCACGATTTTTCTCACCGGCAACAGCCTCGAATCGGACAAGATCAAGGGCCTCGAAATGGGGGGGGACGATTATATCACCAAGCCGTTCAGCTATCCTGAGCTGGTGGCCCGGATAAACGCGGTGCTTCGCCGCACGGATGCGAAGACCGACTTCAACGTCACCAAGAACGTGCGGACCATCGACCGCCCATTTGCTTTTCTCGGCACCCAGGTCCATCCCGAGCGCCTGGAAATCCAGTTTCCCAATGGCGCCATCCACAAGATCGGGCGGAAGGAACTGGGCATCATTGCCTATCTCACCTCCCATATCGGCGTCGTCATTACACGCAAGGAGCTGATCCACTCCGTCTGGGGCATACATGCGGACATTCGCAGCCGATCCCTCGACCAATATATCGTCAAGGTCCGCGCCGCGTTCGACAAAAACGGGCTCTCCCTCGATTGCTTCAAGACCGTCCACGGCATCGGCTACATTTTTGAGCCGCCGGGCACGCCGCCCAAGTCCTAGGCCGGAAGCGGTTCGTCGCATGGGGCCACGGGATGCCGGTTAGCCAACGGCTGCCGCGCCGCTCAGCTGCCCAGATCGCAGACTTCGAGCACCCGGGTGATCGCGTCCTCCAGCTGATTCCGCCGGACATTTCCGCTCATGGGCTTTTTTTCTTCCAGGCGGTTCAGCAGGGTGGTCAGCATCTCCGTGTTGTAGGCCGCCATCACGATGTCGATCGCCTTGTCGCGTCCGACCGCGGCGATGATTTTCTTCATTTCGGCTTTTTTGTCCATAGGGGGTTTCCTCGCCGCCATCCTTTCTCATCCGCTCCGTTTGGCAAGCCTGCCCTGCAGGACCAACCCCGGGCGCTGGCTGATCCGACCTAGAACAATTCCTGTTGGCCCGTGTAGCGTGTCTTGGCCTCAGCCAGGCTCGAGCGCATCTCCAGGGATTCCAGCAGCGCAAAGATCTTGGTCGGCGCCGGCGCGTCGGGCGCGACATGGGGCAGCGGTGACTGGGTCCGCAGGGTCGTCAGCTGCAGGTTCAGCCGCAGTTTGGCCACCTCGCTGGTGACCACCGGGCCAAAACGCTCGGGCTTCAGCTGGGCCGCATGGGCAATGATGCCCTCGAGGGACTTGAATTCGCTGAACCATTTCACCGCCGTCTTCGGGCCGACCCCGCTGATGCCCGGGATGTTGTCCGACGTATCACCGATCAGGGCCAGATACTCCGCGATCTGCGCCGGCGGGACGCCGAACTTTTCCCCCACCCCGGCGGCATCGAGCACCCGCCAGCCGAGCTTGGGATTGGCCGTCGGGGGCGGCAGCAAGAGCTTGATCCGCTCATCGACACACTGGGCAAAATCCTTGTCGGCACTGACGATCAGCACGTCATGTCCGGCGTTCGCGAGCGCCCGGGCTTGCGACGCCACCAAATCATCCGATTCCACGCCTTCCAGTTCCACCCCGACCAGCCCCATCGCCCGGGTCAATTCCTTGATGACCGGGATCTGCTGCTCCAGCGGCGCCGGGGTCTCCTTGCGTTGCGCCTTGTACTCCGGATGCAGGGCCAACCGGTCCTGCGAGCCGCCGAGATCGAAGAACACCAGCATGGCATCGGGCTTTTCCTGATCCTGCAGGCGCCACATCGTCTTGACCCAGCCGTGCAGGGCCCCGGTCGGGAAACCGTCCGCGCGTGTCAGTTCCGGCATTCCGTAGAATGCGCGAAACGCCATATTGTAGCCGTCAACCAGAAGCCATTTCGCCATGGCGCCAAGCGAAACGGAAAGCGGCTGCGCGTAAACCTATTTCCCCGCGGCAATCAGACCGGGGGAAACTTCACCCACTTGGCCCCCTGCCGGGAGCTCTTCACGGCCGCCTCAATAAAGGCCATGCCGGCGAGGCCGTCGTCCACCGTCGGGAAATCATAGCCCGCCTTGGGCGGCTGGTGACCGGCCACCGCATCGGCAATCGCTGTCGCGGCTGCCCGGTAGACGTTGGCGAAGGCCTCGATGAAGCCCTCCGGGTGGGCAAACGGCGTGCGCGTCGCCCCCTGCGCGGCGGCCGAAAGATAATTGTTGCCGCGCCGCGAAGTCACCGGGGGCGCATCGGCCCGCTTGAAGATCAATTCATTGGGATTCTCCTGGTGCCATTCCAGCGAACCCTTGGTGCCATAGACGCGAATATTCAGGTTGTTCTCATCCCCATTCGAGATCTGCGAGGCAAACAGGATGCCCTTAGCCCCGCCGGCAAAACGCAGCAGGCAATTGCCATCGTCATCCAGGGGCCGCCCGGGAATGAACGTCGAGAGCTCGGCACAAATTTCCGCAACCTCCAGTCCGGTGATGTAACGGACCAGATTATGGGCGTGGGTGCCGATGTCGCCCATGCAGTTTGACACCCCGGCAATGGACGGATCCATGCGCCAGTTGGATATGGCCCCGTCGGCCTGCTGCTCGAGGGCGGTGATGGCATAGCCCTGCGGATACTCGGCGACGATTTTCAGGATCTTCCCCAGCTTTCCGCCGCGGACCCATTCGCGCGCTTCCTTCACCATGGGGTAGCCCGTGTAGTTGTGGGTGAGGGCGAAAACCAAGCCGGTTTTCCGGACCAGGGCGCGCAGTTTGCGGCCTTCCGCGAGCGTGAAACAGAGCGGCTTGTCGCACACCACATGGATGCCGGCCTCCAGGAATGCCTTCGCCACGGCGAAGTGCAGATTGTTGCGCGTCACGATCGAGACAAAATCGATGCGCTGGTCGGCCGGCAGGCGGCATTCGCCGCGCACCATCTCCGCGTAGGTGGCGTAGACGCGGGTCGGCGCCAGAAACAGGTCGGCCCCGGACAGCTTGGATTTTGCCGGGTCAGCGGAAAAGCATCCGGCCACCAAGTCGATTTCCCCGTCAAGTCGGGCCGCCATGCGGTGGACCGCGCCGATGAAGGCGCCGCGCCCGCCGCCGACCATGCCCATGCGAAGCTTGCGATTCAGTTTCATAGGGGGAGTGGGTTGTGCTGCAGCCTATCCAGGTTTGTTGTAGGTCGGGGTTTAGCCCCGACAGAATTTGGAATCTAGTGTGGCTTGTCGGGCGTAAAGCCCGACCTGCAGGTTGCGGTGACTAGGGTGTGTAGATAAACCCAGTTTGTCATCCTGAGCGGAGCGAAGGATCCACGGCAGCGAAGGCCATATCGCGAGCGAAAGCATGGATTCTTCACTTCGTTCAGAATGACAG
>JBAXWQ010000313.1:0-3240 GCA_037128315.1 Opitutia bacterium
GGCGCCGAGGAGGGTCGGCAGGGCGAAGCCCTTGGCGTCCGGCACGCGCATGGCCGGGTTGCCGACGGTGGCGATCTTGATCTTGTCCTGGTATTCCTTCAGCACCGCATACAGTCCGAAGAAGGTGAAGAACAGGTTGGCCTCGATGCCTTCCATGCGGGCGCCGTTGGCCATGATGAGGCCGGGATAGACGCCGTCGAGCGAGCCGCGCGAGACGATGATGGAGACTTTCTTGATTTTTTCGGGAGAGGACATGGTGGGCTGGGTTGATGGGTAGCAGGTGGCCGCGGCTCAAATGCAGCCGTGGGGTTTCTTGATGCCGGCGATCTTGGCGGACTTCTTGGCCGGGCCGCCGGGGAACAGCTCGTAAAGCTCCTTGGTGGGCACGCCGCTTTCCTTGGTCAGCCGGCGGATACTGGGCCCGTCGCCCTTCGCCTCGAATTCCTTGCGCATGAAGTTGATCACCACCAGATGGCGTTCACCGAGGGCGGGGATGCCCTCCTCAGCGGCGATCACCTTGGCGACCTCGAGGTCCCATTCTTTGTAGTTGGTCAGGAATCCCTCGGCGTCGACGTCGATGGGCTTGTTGTTGATGGTGCGGATGGGCATGGCGGTGGTGGGTTGGAGTTGGGATCTGGTTGCTGAAAAGGTGGCCTAGCCCGGCAGCGCGTCGGGAGCGGGTCGGACCGGGGCGCCGGGTGGGTGGGCGCTCAGGTTGCGGAGAAACACGATGAGAAAGCCGAGGCCGCGGCGCATCTCGGGTTTGTTGATTTCGCGGAACGAACGCCAGAGCGAGAATTCCTCGATGGAGTTGAAATCAACCTTCTTGTAGATCTCCACGGCGTTGTTGATCGCCTGGAGCATGTCCGGCTGCGTGAGGTTCTTCACCGTATGCAAGATGACCGTGAGGTTGTCGGCCAGCAGGCGGACGTCCTCGACTGTGAACTCACTGACGACGTTGTCCAAGGCCCGGGTCAGCTCGCGGCCCATGGCGAAGTAGCCCTTGCGGTCCATCTCGTCGAGACGAGTAATGGCGTCATTCAGCAGCTGGCGCGCGATGGGGGTGGCCTCCTGGACCAATTCACCCGCCCCCTGCAGGTGCGTCAGGGCGGCGTTGAGGTTGTTCACGTTGCGCAGAATCTGCTTGAGCAGCACGGCGATATCGTCCGGCCGCACGTGCGGGGCCACGTCCTCCAGTTCGGCGGCGACGGTGGGCAACAGGTCGCAACCAACCCGGGTGAGATCCTCGCGCAGCTCATCAATCTCTCGGCGCACGCGGCGCACGGCCGCGAGTTCCTCGAGGACCAGGTCGAGCTTGCGGTCGAGGGCGTCGAGCCGCTCGGAGAGCACGGGGTCGGGGGCGGTTGCCATGGTCAGCGGTGTTTGCCCGCCATGCTCATGGCCGAGTACATCGGCAGGTCGAGGCCGCGCAGGAGGATGTTCCAGTAGACCCAACGGAACATCATCTTGCCGTAATGGTTCAGCTTGGTCTCCTCGAGCAGGGCCATCGGGCCGATGCCAGGCAGCGGAAAGAGGCCGGGCAGCGGCTCGGTCTCATAGTTGAAATCAATCAGGAACGCCTTGTTGAAGCCCGACTCGATGAAACAGTTGGCGTGGCCGTCGTAGTGCCCGTGGAGCGGACGCTCGTCGATGGCGGCCAGCAGATTTTCGACCAGGATCTCGGCCTGGAAGTGGACCACGGAGCCGGCCTTGGACGCGGGCAGATTGGTCGCATCCCCGAGGGCAAAGATGTTGTCCTTTACCTCCGTGCGCAGGGTGTGCTTGTCGGTCGGCACATAGTTGAGCTCGTCCCCAAAACCGGAGCGGGCGATGGACGCGTCGCCCATGTTCGTCGGGACGGTGACCAGCAGGTCATACGGCACCACCCGTTCATCCCACGAGTGTATGGTGCGCGCCTCGGTGTCGACCCGGCCGGTCGAATAGTCCGCCGTGAGCTTGATGCCCTTCTGATCCAGGACACCACCGAGCAGGGCGGAGGCCTTGGGCTTGGTGAAGGCACCGGAGAGCGGGGTGACATATTCGATCTCCACCTTTTTCCGGAGTCCGCGCACCGTGAAAAACCAGTCCGCCAGGAAGGCGAACTCCAACGGCGCCACCGGGCACTTGATCGACATCTCGACCACGCTGACCACAAGCCGCCCCCCCTCCCAGCGCTGCAACTTGCGGGCCAGCGCCGCCGCGCCTTCGAGGGTGTAGAAGTCAAAGGCGTTCTGGTGCCACCCGGGGCCGCCCAGCCCTTCGGTCTGGGCCGTCACGGGCTGCGTGCCCGTGGCAATGATGAGGAAATCGTAGCCCAACATGCGGCCATTGCTCAGCCGCACCCGGTTTTGCTCCGGCTCGATGACCTCGATGGGCGAAATGACCACCTCGACCCCGGGTGGCAGATAGTCCTTCCGCGGCTTCACCACGTCCCGGGGGGAATAAATGCCAAACGGGACGAAGAGGTAACCCGGCTGGTAGTGGTGCAGGCCGTCCCGATCAACGACGGTGATCTGCCAGTCGGTGCGGTCAAGGACGCGGGCCATTTTATTGGCCATCATCGTGCCGGCCGTGCCGGCGCCGAGTATGACGAGCTTTTTCATGGCAATGGGATCGGAGGTTGGGTTGGAACCGCGCTTAGAAGCGGTAGCTGTACATGAGCTGCAGGTTGGTCTGGCTGTGGCTGACCGTCGCGCCCGAGCCGTTCACCGCTTCCTGCTCAAGCCCGTAGGTGAAGGAGGCGTCGAAGGACGAACGGGCGTTGAACTTCCAGCCGAAGCCCGCCGTGAGGTGGCTTTTCACGATGGCCGGGAACAGGCAGTTGAGATAATAGTCGGGCACGGGATTGCTGCCGTAGTTGCCACCGAAGCGCAGCGTGAGCTGATCGCTCGCCTGGTAGGCCGCCCCCAGCATCACCGTCGTCTGGTCTTTCCAGTCCTGGAACAGCACCGCATCAAGATACTGCCCGGCAAAGGGACCGTTGGTTGCGGCCGAGGACGCCACGAAGTTCATGTTGAACTCCTTCATCACCGAGGCCCAGAAGACCTCGCGCACATCCGCCGTGATCAGCCAGCGGGGGGCCGGATGCCAGGCAAAGCCGCCGCCCAGCATGGCCGGCCACTGGAAATTGCGGATGCGGAAGTCGCCCGTCAGCGTCTGGGCCATGCGACCCATGCCGGGAATGTTCAGCTGGAAGCTGAGCGAATTCCCCTGCGTGGTCATGTCAGAAAGATAGGACTC
>JBAXWQ010000314.1:0-3238 GCA_037128315.1 Opitutia bacterium
GGCGGCGAGTCCCTTCGCCGCCGCGGCGCGCTCGGAGAGCGCGCCCTACCTGCGCCCTGGCGCGAAACTTGCGAACCGGTTTCAAATGGAGCATTGGGTTTGAAGACACGCCCTGGGTTCACAGGTAATTTGGTAGCTCCTTGCGGTAATACTCCAGCGTCAGGGCCAGCGCCTGCTTGATGGTGGTGCGGGGACGCCAGCCGAGCTGCCGGCGGATGAGCCGGCAGTCGGAGTAGTAATCACCGATGTCGATTTTCTTCCGATCCGCGGGAAAGGTCCGGACTTGAATACTGCCCGCCCCGGCCACCGTGACGAGGGTTTCGGCCAACGCCTGCAGGCTGATCCGCCCCACCCCACCGAGATTGAAGACGCGCCCCACGGCCTTGGGTTGGGTCGCCGCCAGGAGGAATGCCTCCACCGCATCGTCGACATAGGTGAAGTCGCGCAACTGCTCGCCGCCCCAGACCTCGATCGGCCGGCCCTGCAGGACCTGCTGGATCCAGAGGCCCACGAAGGTCTGGCGCGCATCCTTCACCCGCATGCGCGGCCCGATGGTGTTCGTCAGGCGCAGGACCGTGCTGGCGATGCCGTGGACCTCGCTGTAGAGCAGATGATATTCCTCGCCGGCCAGCTTGTTGATGCCATTCACGTCCACCGGACGGAGCGGGTGCTTTTCATCGACGGGCAGGTAGTCCGGCCGCCCGTAGATTTGGCGGGTGCTGGCGAAAACCACGCGCAATTTCGGATTATGCTTCCGGCAGGCCTCCAGCAGGCTCAGCTGGGCGCGGCAATTGATGTCCAAATCGGTTTCCGGATCGGTCATCGAGTCCATGTGACTCGTCTGCCCCGCGAGGTTGAAGAGAAAATGCTGTCCCCGCAAAAACTCGGGCAGGCTGTGCCGGTCGCGGACGTCGGACAGGTTGATGTCCAGCTGGCGTTCCACACCGCGCACGTTGCGGCGATTGCCGCCGTATTCCGGAATCAGGCTGTCCAAAATCGTGACCTTCGCGCCCAAACCGACCAAGGCGCGGGCCAGGTTGGAACCGATAAAACCCAGCCCGCCCGTGATGAGCACGCGCTTCCCCTTGAAGGCTTTCGCGAATGACGGTTGGGTTGGCATCAGAGGGCCGCAAGGTTTGCAGCGGAACCCGCCGGAAACAAGCGTGCAGTAGGGGCGAAACTTCCAACCCATGCTATTAATGCGTGTTTGCATAAAGCTTTGTCATCGCGAGGCCCGCAGCAGCGGGCCGTGGCGATCCAGCCCCTCGACCAGCTCGGGGTCCCATCGGCTTCGGCTCAGGGCCTGAGCTGGTCGAACGGCTTGAGCCTGTCGAAACGGATGGATTGCTTCGTTGGGCCACCCGTGGCCCTCCTCGCAATGACATTATGCAAACACGCCTTAATTAAAAATCCTGCAGCTTCCCCTCACCGGCCCCGCGGCCCGGTTCGATGCGCTCCAGGACCTCGCCGAGCAGGTAGATTGAGCCGGTGACGACGATGGTGTCGTCCGGCCCACCCACGGTGCAGGTGCGCTCATCGGGGAAAATCGCCTCGATTGTTCCCCGCCGGACGCGGGACTGCAGTTCCGCCGGCACCAGCGCGAGCAATTCCTCAAACGGACAGGCGCGGGTCTGTCGCGGCGTCACCAGATGCACTTCGCGGCCGTGACGCAGCACCACCTCCAGCAAGGCCCGGGCGCGGAATTCGCCCAGTGCGCCGGCGATGATGACCGGCGGCCGGCCCGTGCGCGCGATGAGTTGCCGTAAATTTTGATCCAACACCTGCACTCCCTCGGGATTGTGCGAGGCGTCGAGCACCAGCGGCCGCCCGGCCAGGCTGGTGTGCTGCCAACGACCCGGCCAATTCACCTGCTGCAGCCCGCGCTGGATGTGATCAGCCGAAGGTGGAACCCGTCCGGAGGCCGCGCGCCACCCCTCAGCAAATACCCGGGCCACCAGCCAGGCCGTGGCGGCGTTCCACCGCTGGTAATCACCCGCCAGATTGGTGATCGGATAGCCCGTGAGGCCCTCCCCGAATTGTTCCCGCACGGAATGGACCGGGGCCCCGCACCGGGCCGCGACCTCACGGACAACCCGTTCCGCCTCCGGCGGCATCCGGCCCATCACCACCGGCCGGCCCGGCTTGATGATGCCGGCTTTCTCCCCGGCAATTAGGGCGATCGTGTTGCCCAGCTCGGCACAGTGATCGAGGCCGATGGAGGTGATCACGGTCACCTCCGGTTCCACCACGTTGGTCGCATCGAGCCGACCGCCGAGCCCCACCTCGACAAGCGCGATGTCGACCTGTTTGCGCTGGAATTGCAGGAACGCCATGGCGGTCATGAATTCAAAGAAGGTCGGCTGGTCGCCGGGATCGGCGGCGGCGATCGCCTCGGCCACCGGCCGCAGCGCTTGGGTGTAGGCGATGATCTCCGCCTCGGTGAGCAGGTGGCGATCAACCTGGACCCGTTCGCCCAACTTGACGAGATGCGGCGAGGTATAGAGCCCGGTGCGCCAACCCGCCGCATGCATGATCGCGTCGAGCATCGCGGCCACGGAGCCCTTGCCATTCGTGCCGGCGAGATGGATGACCGGACAGGCCCGCTCGGGATGCCCCAAGGCCTCGGTCAGACGCCGCATCCGGTCGATACCGAATTTAACCCCCGCGGCCTTGAGGGCGTAAAGATATTCCGTCACCGACACGTAGTCGGTCAGGCGCGGCGTCACACTGGGCATCATCGCTGGCTTAAACCGCCGCCGCAGAAGTCGGAAACGGCGCAGCCGTCGGCACCTTGTGGGGGTGATATTTGTGCACGTGCAGTGCCTGTAACAGGCTGATCAACCGGTCCCGCAGCTCCAGCCGGCTGACGATCTGGTCAACGAGTCCATGCTTGAGCAGAAATTCCGCCGTCTGAAACCCCGCGGGCAGCGTCTGCTTGGTCGTTTCCTTGATGACGCGGGCGCCGGCGAAACCAATCAAGGCGCCCGGCTCGGCGAGGATGATATCGCCCAGGGTGGCAAAGCTCGCCGTCACGCCGCCCGTTGTCGGATAGGTCAGAATGGAAATGTACGGCAGCTTCGCCTCCGCCAGCCGGCCGAGGGCGGCGCTGGTCTTGGCCATCTGCATCAGGCTGAAGATGCCTTCCTGCATGCGCGCCCCGCCGGAGGAACTGACGATGATGCACGCGGCTTTTTTCTTGAGGGCGCGCTCGATGGCCCGGGTGATTTTTTCCCCGACG
>JBAXWQ010000315.1:0-3222 GCA_037128315.1 Opitutia bacterium
GCCATCGCGCCCCGACGGCCGGCACCGCCAACGGTACCGCCGTGATCCTCTGCCCAGGCGGTGGCTATGGCAGCCTTTCCCTCGACTTTGAAGGAACGACCTATGCCAACTGGCTCTCCCAATTGGGCGTCACCACATTTGTTCTCAAATATCGGCTGCGCGAATACGGTCACCCCGCCCCCCTGCAGGACGTACTGCGCGCGATCCGCCTCGTCCGGTCCCGGGCCGCCGAGTTCGGTATCAACCCGGAGCGGATCGGGGTCATGGGCAGTTCGGCCGGCGGGCATCTGGCGGCCTCGGCCGGCACGCTGTTTGACTCTGTGGAGGGCCGGACCGGCGCGGCGCTTGATGCGGTCAGCGCACGACCGGATTTCCTGATCTTGATGTACCCCGTGATCTCGATGACCGGCACGGCAACCCACGCCGGGTCGCGTGCGGCCCTGCTGGGCGACGCACCGTCCCCGGAACTGCTCCACCTCCTGTCGCTGGAACTTCAGGTCACGTCCGCCACACCACCCACGCTGCTGGTCCATACCCAGGAAGACACCGCCGTTCCGGTCGAAAACAGCATCCTTTTTTTCCAAGCCCTGACCCGCGCCAGCGTGCCGGCCGAACTTTATGTCTTCGAGCACGGCCCGCATGGCATCGGCATGAATCCCGGCCACGGGACCGCTTCTGACTGGCCCCAGCGAGCCGCGGAATGGTTGCGCGGTCGAGGCTTGCTTGAAGCCCTGAAAAAATAATCCGCCCCATCCTCCTTTCCGTGACCGTGTCTTCGGCTCAAGCCCACATCCAAGGGCAGAGCCCCTGTTAACCACGCCAACCCGACCATGAAACCAGCCCCGGCAAACCGCGATCACCTCAGCTTCGGCTATCTCTCCCTTTTTGGCCTGAGCGGACTTGCGGGCTATTATTCCACGATCGGCGTTCAAGCCCTGGCCACGCCGGTTTACCAGATGACCCTGGGTGTCAATCCCGCCTGGCTGGGCTTGGCGTTGGCCATTCCCCGGGTGCTCGACGCTTTTGTTGATCCCATCGTGGGCAACATTTCCGACAACACCCATTCCCGCTTTGGCCGGCGCCGCCCGTATATCGTGATCGGAGCCATCGCCATGGCGCTGACCTTCGGCTTGATCTGGATGGTCCCGACTGGCTGGAGCCAGGTGGCGCAGCTCAGTTGGTTCGTTGTCACCTCGATTATCTTCTTCTTCTGCCATTCGATCTTTTCCGTCCCGCTGCAAAGCCTGTCGTACGAAATCACGCCGGACTATGATGAACGCACTCGCGTCCAAGGTTTCAGTTCCTTTTTCAACCGGATCGGGGAACTGACCTATTCGTGGGTCTTTCCCCTATCTCAACTTGCCATTTTTGCGACCCCCATGATCGGGGTGAGGTCGGTGGCGTGGGGCGTGGCCGTGTTCTTCCTGGCCATCCCCGGTGTCGTTGCCGGCGTGGCAGGACGGGAGCGGTTCGCCAAGATGGCCGCCCAGCAGGACAAGGTTCATTTCGGCGCCACGATTCGGGCCGCTTTTGCGAACCGGCCGTTCCGCTACCTCATCGCCATGGTCGTCACCACTTTTCTCGTGGGCATGCTCGCGAGCAGCATGGATTACTATCTGCTGGTTTATTACGTCTGTCACGGCGACCTGGCCCAAGGCTCGTTCTGGAAGGGAGTGCTCTCCTCGACCTACGGCATCGTCGGCTTGATCTCCGTGCCGCTCCTCACCGCCATTTCCAAGCGCATCGGCAAAGAGACGACCATGATTGCGGTCCTTGGCTTACTCATCGTCGGTGCCTGTGCCCGCTGGTGGATCTTCCGGCCGGGGACCGGTTGGTGGATCATGCTCGACCCGGTCCTTGGCGGCGGAGCGCTGTGGGTGGCGATCACCATGGTAGTGCAGTCCATGTTTGCCGACATCTGCGATGAGGATGAACTGGCCAGCGGCCAGCGGCGGGAAGGGCTGTTCGGGGCGGTGTTTTCCTGGCTGACCAAGGCGGGTACATCGCTCGCCTTCATGGTCACCGGCCTCGTCCTGAATTGGGTGGGCTTCGATGTCGCGCTCAAAGCCGACCAAGCGCCAGGCACCATCCTAGCCATGCGCCTGTTTCTGACCATTGCCCCGGCCCTCGCTGCCATCGCCTGTATCATCTTGCTCAAGAACTATCCGCTTTCACGTGAGCGGGCCGCGGAGGTCCGGCGGCAATTGGAGGCACGCCGCGGCATCGTATAATCGCCAGGCCCGACCTGATCATCTGACTCATTTCCCCATGAAATTTCGGTTTGTGCTGATGCTTCTTGTCACCGGGCTGTCCGGCCCAGCGCTGTCGGCCAAGAGCTACTATGTGAGTTCCTCCTCCGGCAATGACCGCAATCCTGGCACCAAGCCCTCGGCTCCCTGGCGTTCCCTGTCCAGAGTGAACCAGCTTGATCTCAAGGCCGGAGACCAAGTCTTGCTCAAGTCTGGCGAGAAGTTTCTCGATGCCGGCTTGGTTTTTTTGCCTGACGACCAAGGGACCGCAGCCTATCCCATCGTCGTCGATATCTACGACGGCACCGCCCGCGCCATCATCATGGCGCCCCAGGGCCAGCACGGCATCAGCATCTACAATACCGGTGGCCTCACCGTCCGGAATCTCCATTTGCTCGGACACGGGCCCGAGATCTCCGACGCCACCGAACGAAATGGAGTCAACCTTTGGTGTGACCTCAAGGACGGCCGCCGGCTGTCCGGACTCCGGTTCGAAGGTCTGCTGGTTTCCTGGTTCTTCAAGGGTATCGTGATCGGCGCCGACGATCCTTCCTACAGTGGTTTTGCGGACGTGGTCATCAGTGATTGCACCGTGAAGTCCTGCCTGGCGGATGGCATTGTCAGCTTTGGCCGCATGCCAGGCAGCGCGGAACAGCAGTCCCACCGCAACCTGCAGATCCTGCGCACCGAGATTTCAAAATGCTACGGCGACCCCACCCTGAAGGGACCCCATTCCGGCTCGGGCATCATCATGGCCGGCACGATCGGTGGCCTTATTGACCAGTGTGTGGCCCACGACAACGGCGGCGGCACCAATGACAAGGACGGCGGCGGTCCGGTCGGCATCTGGTGCTGGGGCTGCCACGGAGTAACGATCCAGCGTTGCCTCGTCTACAACCAGAAGAGCACCCCCGGCGTGCAGGATGGCGGCGGTTTTGACATTGATGGCGGCTCCACCAATTGCGTCATCCAA
>JBAXWQ010000316.1:0-3174 GCA_037128315.1 Opitutia bacterium
CCTTCACCATCAGCGAATGGCGGACCCTGGCGATCACCGAACAGGCCACCATGCCTTAGTGGAGGAAATGAGGGAGGCCGCGGCCGGGAATCTGGGCCCCCCATTGCCTTTTTTGCCTGTACGGGCCAGCTTGAGCGGCGGTAGATGTAAAGTTTGCCTTGTCATCGCGAACTCGGCGCAGCCGGGTGTGGCAATCCAGCTAGCTGGATTGCTTCCTCGCCCGCTTCGCAGGCTCCTCGCAATGACAAACTGTAACACCACTGACGCGGCGGACACCTTGACGCCGGGCCGGCGGCCTGAATACTGAAAATCAGTGCCTGAGCACCTTCCATTGACCGCTCCCCCCCCCGCCAAACCGGCCTTGCACCGGCGTCGGAGCGTGGCATGCACTGGCATGCCCCGGATCGAGCCCCGCCGCCTGTGAAATTTCCCGACCTCCTCAACCGCAACTCCCGGCGCGGCCTGCTGATAGAGATCAACCCCTATCAGATTTTGGCCGCCGGCATCACGCACCTGGACGAAAGCCCGGCCGTGCTGGATTGCACAGCGGAGTTCGACCGCGAGGACGACGCGGGCCTGCGCCAGTGGCTGGACAACAACTTCGACAAGCAAAGGGGCTGGGTGCCGGTCGTCTGCGGCTTCAGCGCGCCGGAAAGTGTCCTCCACCGCGAGAGCATTTTGCCGCGCAAGCTGTCCGAGTCCACCTACCTCCCCGATCTGGTCAAGGATCAGTACAAGATTGAAAACCCCAGTGGCTGGAAACTCCAGACCCTCAGCCCGCTGGAGGGCGTGCCCCTGCTGCCCGAGGGCACCCAGCGCCCCGCCCTGATCTGCGGCGTCTCCCACTCCGATGTCCAGCAGGTGCAGCAACGCCTGCTCGACCAGCGGTTGCTGCCATACCGGCTCGAACAAAGCATTTTGCCCCTGCTGGGCGCGATCTCCGACTTCAAGGCGCGCCGCAACGACAAGCGCGCCATCGTGGTCGTCAACATCGAGCAGGAGCACACCGTCGCCTACATCCTCGGCAAGGAGGGCGTCCACACCCCCGCCGCAGTCCGCCACGGCTTCTCCTCCATCGTCCAGGCCGCCCGCAAGGAATTCGAGCTCACCGATGCCGCCGCCGTGCGCGACCGGCTCAACCAGGCCGACGAGGAACTGCTGCTGCGCGCCTCCAAATTTGTCCGCGCCATTGGCCGCGACCTCAAACCCCTCGTCGATTCGTACGAAATGACCACCGGGCAGCCGGTCGGGGAAATCTACTGCGCCTACCTCCCGACCACCCTCGCCTGGATCACCGAGCCGCTCGCCCAGGTGGTGGGCCGCACCCCTTTCGCCATGGATTGCGTGGAGTGGCTGCCCACCGTGAATCTGCAGCGGGGCGACGGCGTGGGGGCCTTCGGCCAGCACTGGCTGGGCGCCCTCAGCCTTTTGGCGGAGCTGCCCGGGCCCAAGCCGGAAAAGTCTTCGAAGGAAGACGCCGCCCATCAGGGCCCCTGGCACATCGACTGCCGGCTGTCGGCCCAGCTGCCCAGCGATGACCTCATCCGCCGCCGGTTCCTGTCCAACGCCATCGCCGCTTCGCTCGCGGCCGGTGTGACCCTGTTCACCTTCTGGCAGCTCTACCTGGGCACTTCACTCACCACGGAAATCAACTACTGGCAGGACCAGATTGCCCAGCACAAGCGCCAGTTCACGGAACTGAACCTCGACAACCGGCGCCTCGACACCCAGGTCGGCAAGCTGGACGCCGCCTACGAGCTGATGGCCGCGCCTTATCCGGTTTCCGACCTCATCCTCAACATCGGCCGCACCCATCTGCCGACGATGAGCATTTCGAGCCTCAACGGCTTTCCCACCGGGGTCGTCCTGCGCGGCACGCTGAACGAGCCTTCCGAACAGGGCGCCCAGACGCTGCGCCGTTACGTCGAGACCCTGCGCAAGGATCCGGCCTTCAGTTCACTGTTCGGCAGCATCGCCCTGACCTCGATCGAGCGCGAGGTCAGCACCGACCGGCTCACTTTTGAAATAGCCTGCAAGTTGAGCGCCGAGCCGCCGAAGGGGAATCAGCCATGAACGCCGTGCTACAGCAGTTCCTGGCCTACACCCGGCGCAATCCCGTCCTGGTGGTGAGCCTCGCCATCATCGTGATCATGGGCGGGGCCTCCTATTTTCTCTGGCAGCGGCAAAAAGCCCTCACCAGCGAGCACGCCGAGATCCAGCGCAGCGGTGAGGATATCCTGCAATCCCTGACCGGCCACGCCCGGCTGACGACCGAGATCGCCACGGTGAAGGAAGCCCTGGACTACATCGACCGTAACCTCATCATCGAGGGCGACCTCGCCGAAAATCTCGGGTACTTCTACCAGATTGAAACCGCCAGCCGGCTCCGCTTTTCCCAGCTGAACCAGCTGAGCTCGCAGCCCCAGCCCCCCGGGAGTTACTACAAGCCCGTGCCCTTCACCCTGCTGGCCACCGGCACCTACCGCCAGATCATCCGCCTGCTGCATGAGCTCGAGTCCGGACCGCGCCTGCTGCGCATTCGCACGTATGTGCTCAGTCATAGCGGTGGTCGGGCGGCATCGTCCACCGATGCCGGACCGGCGGCCGAGGTGGTTGATCTCGTCACCCTCGAAGTCACGGTCGAACTCCTGGCCCGCCCATGAAATTGCTTCGTCATCACATTTTGGCTCTGGCCTTCACCTTTCTGCTGGTGCCGGGATCCGTTCGCGCGGCCGACCCGGCCAAGCCGGAAAATGCCACCGCCGCCGCCCTGAAGAAGACCTCCGAGCGTTACGCCCTGACCAAGACACGCATTGCCGCCCTGCTCGAACACCGGCTGAACCCGACGCCTGTGCCGGCCGACCTGCCCAATCCCTTTTACTCCGCGCCGGTGCTTGCACCCGAGGAGACCGCGCCGGTCGAGGACGTCGTGCCCGCCAAGTCGGACCTCAGCGATGCCGATATCCTCGCCCGCTATGCCGCCACCCTCAAGATCAGCGGTGGCCTCGTGATCAACGGCCAGCCCCTGCTCAACATCAACTCGACCCTCTACAAGGTGGGCGATGTGCTTCCCGTCGGCTCGAAGTCCAAACCGGCCTATCTGCAGGTGCTGCGTATCACGCCCGGTGAGCTGACCCTCGGCTACAACGAGGCCCAGCTGGTCGTCCCGCTGAA
>JBAXWQ010000317.1:0-3165 GCA_037128315.1 Opitutia bacterium
GGTGCGCCGACCAGATGGATGCATCTGCGGTCGTAGCCGCCGATCACCATGCAAGGGGCGCATCTCCCGATTGACGGTAATTGAGTAGTGCTGAGCGAAGGAGCCGAGGTTGGCGGCCAAGTGCTATGCTGGGTCGTCCAGGGTTTGGCGACGGAGCAGGATTTTGCGGTCGGCGATCTGGATGGAGAGCTCGACGCAGAGTTCGACGAGCGTTTTGAAGCGTTTGAAGTTGGCGATCATCTCGGTCAACTCGGCGGTTTCCTCGGGCCGGATATAACGGCCGTAGCGGCGCTGGCGGAAGGTATAGCTCAATTGCCAATACGGGCCGTTCTTTTGTCCCGGGCGTTTGAACTGCTGGCTGAGGTTGCCCGGGCGCATGGGGCCGAGTTGCAGGAGGGCGGTCTTGGTCTCCGCGAGTTGATTTTGCCACAGGGCGATGTTTTTGTCTTGCATACGGACCTCTAGAGAGGTCCGTATAGGCGCAACGTCAAACTTTTTCCCATGAAGAGCGGATTTTCCTGGTGGCGGAGGCACCGGCCAAGCGGCCGATGAACGCCCTGCGCGAGGCGGAGCGGGCGGTCCTGGCTGAAAGCCGGGAGTGGGCCTTGCGCCGGCTCACCGAGCGCATGCAAGCGGAAGCGAACGCGATGGAGAGCGTGTGCCCGAAGACGGGCCAGTCGCTCACAGACACCCGTTGGCGAGCGATGTCGTTGCACACCGTTTCGGGGATGATCGAACTGCGGGTTCGGCACGGCTTCTCGGAGGCGTTGCGCGAATGGGTCTGCCCAGCCCGGATTGCTTGGGGACTGCAAGAACGCCAACGGGTCAGTCCGGAATTGCAGGCCAGAGTCTGCTATACCTCAACGCAAACCGGCTCCTTTGAAAAAGCGGCGGCGATGGCGCAATGCTGGGGCACCGCCGTCAGCGACGATTTGATCCATCATCACGTCCAGCAGTGTGGCGCGGCGGCCACGGCGCTGCGCCTGCCGACCCCGCCAGTCGCGGTGCACGAACCCGAGTTCAGCCTGGTGATCATGATGGACGGCTGGATGGCCCGCGAGCGCGGGCCGGATTGGGGCGCCTCGCAGCGGAAAAAAGCGCCCGAGCGCATCGCCTGGCACGAGATCAAATCGGCGGTCATCTACCGCCTCGAGCAGCAAGTGCAGAAGGACCGCGGCCGGGGGCTGTTGCTGGAAAAATATATTGTGGCCTGCCCGCCCGCCACTGCTCCGGTTGACTTTGGCGCGGCGGTCGAAGCCGAGGCCAGACGGCGCGGCCTGGGCCGGGCCAAGTGCGTCTACCTCGTCATGGACGGCGCCATCTGGCTGTGGGATCTGGCCGCAGACCGCTTCGGCGCTGCGGTCAAGACCCTCGACTTCCATCACGCCAGCGAGCACCTGTGGGCCGTCGGCCGCGTGCTGTACGGCGAGGGCTCCGCCGCTACCACCGCTTGGGTCGAGCCACTCCTGCATAGCCTGCGCCACGGCAAGCAGGCCCGCGTCGTGCGCCGCCTGCAGGAACTCATCCCGTCCACTGCGCCGCGCAGCGCCGACGCCCAGGACGTGATCGAGCGCGAAGCCCATTACTTCAAAACCCATGAAGCGCACATGAACTACAAGGCCATCCACCGCGCCGGCGCTCCCATCGGCTCCGGCGCCGTCGAATCCCTCGGCGCCCAGCTCCAACGCCGCTTTCGCTGCAGTGGACAGTTTTGGAAGCGTCCCGGTCTTTCCTCCCTCCTCAAACTCGCCGTCACCTTCAGAAACAACGACGACTCTTATCTCTGGAATTAAAATCTACCGTCAATCGGCAGATGCGCCCGAAACAGCCCGAGGAGGGAATTGGGCCTTGCCGCGGGCGCGGGGTGTGAGCACGTTCCGCCGGGTGAAAATCGGATTTCTCGGCGGGAGCTTTGATCCCGTGCACTTTGGCCATCTGATGGCGGCGCAGGATGTTTATGAACAGCATCACCTCGACCGGCTGATCCTGGTCCCAGCCGCGCAGGCTCCACTGAAACCGAACGACGTCCAGTCGTCCTCCGAGGACCGGCTGGCGATGCTGCGGGCGGCGACTGAATGGGACCACCGCTTCGAGATCTCCGACATCGAGCTGCGCCGCGGCGGAGTGAGCTATACAATCGATTCGGTAAGGCACTTCCGAGCGCTCTATCCGAAGGATGAACTGTATTGGATCATTGGCGGCGATCAGTTGCCCAAGCTTCATTTATGGAAGGACATTGAGGAACTCGCGAAGCTGGTGGAGTTCATTTTCCTCGAACGGCCGGGCTTTCCGGTTCGGGAGCACCCCGAAATTCCCGGACTGCGGCTCCGGCGCTGCGACGGGCATTTGCTCGCGATCAACTCCACGGAATTGCGCGAGCGAACCCGGCGCGGTCTGTCACTTGATTACTTTGTGCCCCACAAGGCGATTGTTTACATCCGCGAGAAGGCCTTGTATCGCGAGGCTACATGAAATCCCGAAAATCGCAGATCCTCGAACTGGTCAAGATTTGCTGCCGCGCCCTCGACGACAAGAAGGCGGGCGACTTGCGCGTGCTGGAAGTGGGCGAACTCTCATCAATTACCGACTACTTGATCGTTGCGACGGCCACGTCCGACCCGCACTTGCGGGCGATGAGGGTGGATCTGGAAAGGGCGCTCAAAGACGCCGGGGCGCGGGTGGTTGGCGTCGAGACGGCCCATGAGAGCGGCTGGACGATCGTCGATCTTTTCGACGTGATGATTCACTTGTTCCGAGCTGATGTCCGCGCCCGCTACGGGCTGGAGAATCTCTGGAAGGATGCGGTTGAGGTTTCGGCCACGGGAGAAGTGATCTCGAAGCCTGCCCCAAAGCGGACGGCGGCCAAACCGGCGAAGAAGCCAGCCAAGCCAGCCAAGAAAGTTGTGAAGGCGGGCCGGAAGCCGCGCGGAAAAAGCAAATAGCGGGCTTTCCTTAGCCCTTGGTGGGTAACACTACTATGGGGGTAAACGCGTAGGAAACGGGAGATCGTTTACAGATTTTTGACATTGAGTTTTGCGACATTATGGCGGACATTAACCGCACTGCTCGCTTCTGAGCGCATATATAATAATCGTTAAATCCAGATACACCCATGAAAAACATTCGCAAATCCAGCAAGGGCTTCACCCTCGTTGAAATCATGAT
>JBAXWQ010000318.1:0-3127 GCA_037128315.1 Opitutia bacterium
GGCCACGCCTTTGAAGGCGATCTCGACGAATATGCGCGCATGGTCGTGAAGGAAATGCTCCCCGAGGTATCCAAGGAGTTTCCCGATATCACCGTCGATGCCTTCGTCGAGAAAGGCGCGTGGTCCGTCGAAGCCTGCGTGCGGTTCTTCGAGAAAGCCGCCAAGCATCATGCCCTGCGGGTCCACGCCGACCAGTTCAACTCGCTCGGCATGATTCCCGAGGCTATTCGCCTTCACGCCCGCAGCATCGATCACCTCGAGGCCTCCACCAAGGGGGACCTGATCGCCTTGGCCAAGTCGCCCACGATGGGCGTCATCTTGCCCTGTACGGGCTTTCACACCGACCAGCGCTATGCGAAGGGCGGTTTCTTTGTGGACCAGGGCGGGGCGCTCGCGCTCGCCACCAATTGCAACCCGGGCTCGTCGCCGACGCACTCCATCCCCTTTGCCATCCAGCTGGCGGTACGCTTCTGTGGTCTGAACCCCGCCGAGGCGATCACTGCCGTCACCGTCAACGCTGCCTCGGTGCTCGGGCTGAAGGACCGCGGCACGATCGAGCCGGGCCAGCGCGCCGACCTGCTTCTGCTCCGGCACAAGGACGAACGCCAACTCGCCTACGAACTGGGCGGCAATCCCGTGGCGACTGTGATTTGCGCCGGTCAAGTCATCGGCGCCAACTCCGCCCCGACCTGATCGATCAGGGATTTCAGATTGCCCGCCGGCGCGCCGTCCCCAACCTTGCCGGCATGAGGAAATTATTTTCTGCCGTCATCGTCCCGCTGGCCCTGCTGGCGGCTTGTTTGCATAGCGCGGAGTTGGAAGAAGGCTTCGTCCCCTTGATGGATGGAAAGACGTTCACCGGTTGGAAACCAACCGTTGAACATGCTGACACTTGGAAAATCGAGGACGGCGCCTTTGTCACCCGCGGACCCCGCGCCCATCTTTTCTACACCGGGGACGACAGGCCATTCAAAAATTTCGAGCTCAAGGTCGAGGTGATGACGGAGCCGGGCTCTAATGGCGGCATTTATTTCCACACCCGCTATCAGGACACCGACTGGCCCCGGGCGGGCTTCGAATGCCAGGTCAACGTCACGCAGGGCGACTGGATCAAGACCGGCAGTATCTATGCGGTGGCCAACACGGGACTGGTCAATGTCGTCGACGGCAAGTGGTGGACCCAGCACATCATCGTGCTTGGAAACACCGTCACCGTCCTGATCAATGACCAGAAGGTGGTCCAGTACACCGAGCCACCCGGCGCCAAGGCCGGCGAAACCTTTGAGCGCAAACTTGGCGCCGGCACCTTCGGCCTGCAGGCCCACGATCCCAAAAGCGTGGTCCGCTACCGGAACATTCGCGTCAAGCGCCTGCCGGACTAGCTGGTTGGTCGAGTTCCGGCGGCCCGGATTCCCCTCTCAATAACCCGCCGCCGCATAGGGCCCCTGCCCTCGGGCGTAGATCAAGATGCTGCGCTCAAACGTGCACACCACGCGGCCGTCCGCCGTCTTCGCAGTCGTGCTTACCACAATGATCCCTTGGCCGGGCCGGGACTTGGATGCCCGCTTCTCGATAACGGTGGACTCCGCGTAGAGGGTGTCGCCGTCGCGCACCGGGTGGAGGAACTTCACCTTCGTCCAGGCGAGATTGGCCACAATCCGCGAAAAAGTCTTGGTCATCATGCCAGTGAGCACCGCCAGCACGTGCAGGGGATTGATGGTCATCGCCCCTCCGATCGCTTGCTCATGGAAGTGCGACTCGGAAAACTCCGGCGACTGGTCCAGCGCCCGCAGGGCATGCTGGGCGCTTTCAGCGGCAAAGAAAGTCTTGCCCGGCCGATGCTCATAGGTCTCCCCGACCACGACGTCCTCATAATACAACCCCATCCGCTCGCGGAAGATGCCGGGGGAGACTTCGATATGGGAGGCGTGACGGTTCATGGTGATTCCTGTAGGTCGGGCTTTATGCCCGACGCGGATGCTGATATCGGGCATAAAGCCCGACCTACAGGAATATGATATTCGCAAAAACTCATACTCAGTAATTGCTTCTCGTGAAATGGTCCTGCCCGGTTCGGGCCACCAGCAGGTCGTAGCGCAACTTGGCCACCACTTCCTGCCGTTGATTGATCCCGAGCGTGAGCACCTTGAGCCGGCCGACTTTCCCGTCATCCGGCCAATCGGCTTTTTCAATTATTTCCGACTCGGCATAGAGGGTATCACTGCCAAACACCGGTTTCGTGAGGGTAATCTCGTCGCAGCCCAGCAGCCGGGTCCGCTTGGCAAAGGTCTTCCACGTCATGCCCATGACCACCTTGGTCGTCAGCGTGGAGTCCACGAGGCATTGCTTCCACTCGGTGTGCCGGGCGAACTGCTCGTCGAAATGCAGCATCTGCTGGTTCAGCGTGTCCAGGCACTCATCGCGGCTGTCCTGCTGGGAAAGCGTCAGGCCCGGCCGGTGCTGGAATTTCTGACCGACGGCAAACTGCTCAAAATCCAGCCCGAAGCGCTCGCGAAAGCGCTGGTCGCCCGTTTTAAGATAGGCCATGAATTCAGACATGAAGAAGTGATTTTGCCACGAAGAGGCACCAAAAGTCACAAAAACCAGGGCTTCCGATTCCTGACCTTCTGACCCAATCGAAGCATGGATTTTTTTGTGTCATTTTGCGCCTTTTCGTGGCGATAAATTTCATTGCCCGGCGCGCGCCAGTACGCGCTGGGCGGAGCGGTAGAGCGGGACGTCGATCATCCGGCCGTCAACCTGGGCCACGTTGCCCCCGGTCGCGTCATAGGCCGCCACGATTTGCCGCGCCTGAGCCACCTGCTCCGGTGTCGGTTGATAGGATCGCCGGATCACCTCGATCTGGTTGGGATGGATGGCGAGCTTCCCGCCAAAGCCCAGCGCCCGGGTCCGGCGGCATTCGTCGGCCAGCCCCGCGGCGTCGGTAAAATCGATGAAGGGCTGATCCAGGGCGATGAGCCCCACGGCGGCGCAGGCGTGCACCACGACGGTGCGCGGCCAAAGCAAGGCGTCCCAGGTGGGTTCGCCGCCGGTTTCCGCGGAGAGATCAAGGCCGCCAAAGGCCAGCGCCACCACGCGCGGCGAGGCTTCGGCAATCGAGGCGCAG
>JBAXWQ010000319.1:0-3032 GCA_037128315.1 Opitutia bacterium
TCGGTCTCGAGGAAGATCTGGCCGTCGGTGATCGAGATCACGTTCGTCGGGATGTACGCGGATACGTCGCCGGCCTGTGTCTCAATAACGGGCAGCGCGGTGAGCGAGCCCTTGCCGTCGAGGCGCGCGGCGCGCTCGAGGAGGCGGCTGTGGAGGTAAAACACGTCGCCTGGATACGCTTCGCGGCCCGAGGGGCGTTTGAGGATGAGCGTGATCTGGCGGTAGGCGACGGCGTGCTTGGAGAGATCGTCATAGACGATCAGGGCATCCATGCCGTTTTCCATGAACCATTCCCCGATCGACGCCCCGGCAAACGGCGCCAGGTATTGGTTGGCGGGATTGTCCCCCGCCGTGGCCGCGACGACCACCGTGTATTCGAGCGCCCCGGCGGCCTCGAGGGCGGCGATGGTGCGGACGACGTTCGACTGCTTTTGGCCGATGGCGACGTAGATGGAGTAGACGGGGCGGAAATTCTTGTCCCCCGAAGCGAGGCCCACCTTGTTGATGCGGCCCTGGTTGATGATCGTGTCGATGCAGATCGTGGTCTTGCCGGTGCCGCGGTCGCCGATGATCAGCTCGCGCTGGCCGCGGCCGATCGGAATCATGGAGTCGATGGCCATGATGCCGGTGAAGAGCGGCTGGCTGACGGATTTGCGGACCATGATGCCGGGGGCGATCTTCTCGACCGGATAAAATTCCTTGGTGTCAAGCGGACCCTTGCCGTCGATGGGCCGGCCCAGCGCGTCCACCACCCGGCCGAGCAGCGCGCGGCCGACGGGCACGGAAAGGAGTTTGCCGGTGGTCTGCACCTCGTCGCCTTCCTTGAGCTGCGAGACGTCGCCGAGCACCACGCAGCCGACCTCGTCGGCCGACAGGTTGAGCGCGATGCCGATGGCGTCGCCCGGAAACTTCACCATTTCATTGTACATGACGTCCGACAGGCCGTCCACGAGGGCGACTCCGTCGGCGACGGTGCGGATGGTGCCGGTGTTTTTCTTGACCGCTTTGCTGGTCAGTTTGGCGATCTGCTGTTCGATTTGTTCAACGACGGTGCTCATCTTAAGAAGGGATTAAAGGCGGTGGGGTTAGACGGCGGAGGCAAGTTGGGTGAGTTGGCCGGCGACGGTGGATTCGTAGACATCCGAGCCGATGCGGACGCGGAGGCCGGCCAGCAAGTGGGCGTTGGGTTGCGCCGAGGCTGTGACCGGCCGCGAGTATTTTTTGGTCAGGGCGGCGGCGATCTGCGCCAGTGTGGTCGCGGCGAGCGGGCCGGCGTGCTCGACGCGGGCGTGGGATTTGGCGAGCTCGGTGACGATGGCGTGCTGGTACAGCTTCAGCAGCGGGAGGGCGTGGCGTGGCGCGGTTTTCTCGATGTAGCCGAGCACCCCGGCGACCTGCTCGGGCGAGACCTGACCATTGGCCAGACTCAGCCTGAAGAGCTGTTTCGCGAGCTGCTTGGTTTTTTTGTCGCCGCGCATGGGTCAGGTCAAAGGGCGGTGAGTTCCTTGGTCGCGGCCTCGTTGTAGGCGGCGCGATCGGACTCGGAGAGTTTCTTGGCGAGGACCTGCTCGGTGGTCTTGACCACGAGCCGGGCGATTTCGCTCCGGGTCTCGTTGAGCATTTTCTTGTGCTCGAGCTCGATGGCCTGTTGGGCCTTGGCCAGGGTGTCGGCGGCGCGCGTGGTGGCCTCGGCATTCTGCCGGTCGGCGAATTCCTTGGCGGTTTTGCGCGCCTCATCGACGACCTTCTGGGCTTCCAGTTGGGCGGTCTTGATGAGCTGGGCGCTCTCCTGGGCGGCGGCGGTGAGGCGGACCTGCGTCTCCTCGGCGTTCCGGAGGCCGGCCTCGATCTTCTGGTTGCGCTCTTCCATCGTCGCGATGGTGGGCTTGATGCCGAACTTGTAGAGCACGCCGAAGAGGATCAGGAAGCTGATCGTCTGGATGACGACGTATTTCCAATCGAGACCGAATTTTTCAATGACGCCGGCCTCGTGAGCGGCTTCGGTGACTGCGAAGAGAAGTGGCAACATGACGGGAAAGGGACCGGCCGGGCACAACCCGGGGCTGCGCGAGGCCGGTGGAGAGGTTGATTACTTGGCGAGGAACAGCGCGAGAATGCCGAGACCTTCGGCGAGCGCCATACCGATGATGGCTTGGACGAGGATCTTGCCGGATGCGCCGGGATTGCGGCCGACGGCCTCGGCGGCCTTGTTGCCGATGAGACCGACGCCGATGGCGGCGCCCAGGAGACCGAAGGCGCTGGCGATGTTGCCGGTGATTTCAGCGAGGAGGAGGTTCATATTAGTGGATGGATTTTGGTTGTGGTTGCCGCCGTGCGCACGCGAGGCACGCTCCCGGCGGGAAAGGGTTAATGATGATTTTCGGCGGCGTGCCCTTCGGCGTGCTCATCGCCATGATTGCAGATCAGGCCGATGTAAACCGAGGTGAGCAGGGTGAAAACCAGGGCTTGGATCAGGCCGACGAGCAGCTCCATGAAGTAGAAGACAAAAAAGAAGCTGGTGCCATGCAGCAGGTTTTCCCCGCCGAACACGTTGCCGAAGAGACGGACTGAAAGGGTGAACGGGCGGATAAGGATGGAAAACACCTCGATCAGTCCGACGACGAAAAACACCAGGGTGAGGACGGGATAAAGCCAGCCGGGCGTCTCCTTCTTGTCCGCCTTGTTGCCGAAGAGATCGATGAACAGGAGTTTCGGGCCGGCGTACTTCATGACGAGGATGAACCAACCGCCAAAGGAGACCAGCGCCAGGGCGATGGTGCTGTTGAAGTCGGAGGTGAACGGCCGGATCCAGGGTGTCGTCAGATGAAAGTGGCCGTCCACGTCATGGCCCGTGCCAATGGTCCCCACGCCGGGAAGCAGACCCATCCAGTTATGGACCAGAATGAAGATGAAAAAGGTGACCAGCAGGGGAAAGGCCGCGGGAAACGCCTTTTTGCCGACAATGGGCTCAAACAGATCCCGCAAGGCTTCCAAGATGGACTCGAAGACGGCCTGGCCCTTGCCCGGCAGTA
>JBAXWQ010000032.1:0-18387 GCA_037128315.1 Opitutia bacterium
ATGAGCAGCGAAATCTTGTCCGTTCTCGAATACATGGAGAAGGAGAAAGGCATCCCCCGTGCCGATATGATCTCCACCATCGTAACCGCGATTAAAACCGCCGCTTTAAAGGGCGTTAATTCCGGGCAGGAACTCAAGATCGAGATAAACCCGAAAAACGGGCAGCTGAATGCCTGGTCCCAGCTCAAGGTGGTGGACTCGGTCTCGGACTCGAAACTGCAGATTCACGTCGAGAAGGCGCAGGTCTTCAAGCCGGGGGCGGTCGTGGGTGACACCATTGACCGGGAAATCGACCCTTCCTACCTCGGCCGCATCGCCGCGCAGACCGCGCGCCAGGCCATCATGCAGAAGCTCCGGCAGTTTGAGAAGGAGCGTATCTACGACGATTTCAAGGATTCGGTGGGCGACATTGTGAGCGGCACGGTCCGTCGCCGCGAACGCAACGATCTCTTCATCGATCTCGGCAAGGCCGAGGCCGTGATGCCGGGCAAGGAGCAGGTCCCGGGCGAGGAGTACGCCCCGGGCGAACGCATCCGCTGCATCTTGCTAGAGATTGAGAACAGCAGCCGCGGCCCCGAGATCATCCTCAGCCGCGCCAGTCCCAAATTTGTCCGCCGCCTCTTCGAGCTGGAAGTCACCGAGATCGCCGACGGCACCGTCAAGATCGAGGCCTTTGCCCGCGAGCCCGGCTACCGCACCAAGATCGCGGTCACCAGCACCGACCCCAAGGTCGACCCGGTGGGCGCCTGCGTCGGCGCCCGCGGCGCCCGCGTGAAGAGCATCGTGCGGGAGCTCAATGGTGAAAAGATCGACATCATCCCTTATCATACGGACACGAAGGAGATGCTGATCGAGGCCCTCAAGCCGGCCGTGCCGCGCGAGATCATCATCGACGAGAAGAACAAGCGCCTCCTGGTGCGCGTCATCAACGACGACCTCGCCGTCGCCATCGGTCGCAAGGGCCAGAATGCCCGCCTGACCTCCCGCCTGGTGGGCTGGCGCATCGATATCGACGAATACAAGGTCATCGCCGCCGATCCGCGGGCCCAGGCCATCGGCCTGCTGGTCAGCACCTACAGCTTCGCGCCCGAGGTGGCCGAGCGTCTCGTGGCCCAGGGCATCAATTCGCCCGCCGCCTTCGAAGGCGTCGAGGCGAAGGACCTGGTCGAATCCGGCTTCACCGAGACCGAGGCCCAGGACGTCATTGCCAAGGTTTCCGGTCCCTAACCCAGTTCATCTCCTTTCCTTTTCGCCCACTGAATGAGTGCCCGTATCCACGAGATCGCCAAGCAATACAACGTTGAGCCCAAGGACATGCTGTCCTGGCTCAAGGAGCAGGGCTATATCGCAGCGGATACGAAGTCGGTTTCCAGCACCGTCAGTAAGATTTACTACGACGAGATCGAAAAGAAATACGGGAAGCCGGCGCCCGCGCCCGTCGTGGAGGCACCGGCCGCCGCGCCGGTCGTGGCGGAAGAGCCCAAGCTGCGGCTGCCCGCGGGCGTCTTCGTCAAGTCGGCCCAGGACATTGTGCGCGAGAAGGAAGAGGCGGCGAAAGCCATCGTGGCCGCCCGCGCCGCCGCGAATCCGCCGCCGGCTCCCCCCGCCGTTGCTCCGAAGGCGGCGCCGTTGCCCACCATGAAGGCGCCGCCGCTGCCACCCGTGGCGCCGCCGCGTCCGTCCGTGTCCACGGCCCCCATGGTGCCCAAGCCCGCGCCCGTTTCACCCGCGCCGGTCTTCCGCAGCGCCCCGGTCGTCGCCCCCAAGTCGCCCACTGCCCTGCCGCCCATGCCCGCCGCCCGCGCCCCCGCGTTCGCCCCGCCGGCCCCGGCTAAATTTGCCCCGCAGCTGCCGGCCACCCCGTCGGCCGCGGCCACGATCACCGTGACCGAGGAGGGGGGCGTGAAGATCATCCATCTCAAGCCGCCGATCATCGTCCGCGAGTTCGCCGTCGCGCTCGGCCTGAAGCCTTTCAAGCTCATCTCCGAGCTGATGGAGATGAAGATCTTCGCCTCGATGAACCAGTCGATCGACGAGGCGGTCGCGACCAAGGTCGGCGAGAAGCACGGCTTCCTGCTCGACATCAAGCATCGGGGCGAGACCCCGGTGCCGGTACTCACCCCGGAAAAGGTGAAGATCAACAAGGAGGAAAAGGCCCGCGAGGAGGACATCAAGAACCTCGCGCACCGTCCCCCGGTGGTCTGCATTTTGGGCCACGTCGACCACGGCAAGACCTCCCTGCTCGACGCGATCCGCAAGGCCAATGTCGCCGCCGGCGAGGCCGGCGGCATCACGCAGCACATCGGTGCCTACCAGATCGAGCACAACAGC
This sequence comes from Opitutia bacterium, assembly GCA_037128315.1. GTDB lineage: Bacteria > Verrucomicrobiota > Verrucomicrobiia > Opitutales > Opitutaceae > Lacunisphaera. The sequence goes on from JBAXWQ010000032.1 coordinate 2,332, forward strand.
CACAAGATCACCTTCCTCGACACGCCCGGCCACGCGGCCTTCACCAAGATGCGGGCCCGCGGCGCCTCGGTCACCGATATCGCCGTGCTCGTGGTGGCGGCGGACGACGGCTTCATGCCGCAAACGGACGAGGCGCTGCAGCATGCCCTCGACGCCAAGGTCATTCTCATGGTGGCCGTCAACAAGATGGACGTGAAGGGCGCCAACCTCGACCGCGTGAAGCAGCAGATGCAGGAGCGCAACATTGCCCCCGAGGAATGGGGCGGGACCACCGTGACCGTGCCGGTGGCGGCCATCAAGGGGCAGGGCATCACCGAGCTGCTCGACATGATTTTGCTGCAGGCCGAGGTGCTGGAACTCAAGGCCAACCCGAAGGCGGAGGCCAGCGGCGTGGTCATCGAATCCCAGGTCGACGTCGGCCGCGGCCCGCTCGCCACCGTCATCGTCCAGCGCGGCACGCTCCGGGTGGGCGACGCCGTCGTCTGCGGTCCCCATTTCGCCAAGGTCCGGGCCATGTTCGACGACCAGGGCGGCAATCTCAAGGAGGCCGTGCCCGGCATGCCGGTGCGGGTCATCGGCTGGTCCGGCTCCCCGGATTCCGGCGCCAAGTTTGTCGCGGTGAAGAATGCCCGCGAAGCCGAGAAGCAGGCGGAGGAAGCCGCGGATGCCCTGAAGAAGGTCACGAGCACCGGTGATGCCGTGCCGAAGGACACATCGCTCGAGGCCCTCTTCGCCAACATTGCCGCGACGCAGGGCAAGGTGCTGCGCGTGGTGCTCAAATCCGACGTCTTCGGCTCCCTGGAGGCGGTCAAGAACGTGCTCGAGGGCATCAAGAGCACCAAGGTGTCGCTCGATATCGTGGCCGCCGATGTCGGCATCATCAGCAAGAACGACGTCCTCATGGCGAGTGCCTCGAAATCCGTCATCATCGGTTTCAACACGAAGCAGGAGAACGGGGTCACGGCCCTGACCAAGCACCACGGGGTCAGCATCGCGAATTTCGAGATCATCTACGAGCTGGGCGACAAGGTGAAGGAGATGATGGCCGACCTGCTGGATCCGGATCTCAAGGAAAACAAGACCGGCGGGGCGGAAGTCCGCCAGGTGTTTCCCGTCGCCAAGGGCTTTGTCGCGGGCTGCCTGGTCACCGAGGGCAAGGTCAACCGCGGCACCACCGCGCGGGTCCGCCGCGGCAAGGAATCGGTCTTCGAGGGCAAGGTCAGCACGCTGCGCCGCTTCAAGGACGACGCCAACGAGGTGCGCGCCGGCCTGGAGTGCGGCATCCGGCTGGATGGGTTCGACGGCTACCAGCCGGGCGATCGCATCGAGTGCTTCGAGATTCAAAAAGTCCGGGCCTCCCTTTAATTTTCGATTTTCGATTCTCGATTTTCGATTACCGAAAGCCCAACGTTGCGAGCAATCGAGAATCGAAAATCAGAAATCGAAAATTCCGATGTCCAACCGCCTTCTCCGCGTCAATGAATTGATGCAGCGTGAAATCAGCGCCTTCCTGCACTCGCGGTACAGCAGCGAGTCGGTCGCGATCACGATCACGGGCGTCGAGATCACCGGCGACCTGCGCGAGGCGAAGATCTTCTACTCGGTGCTCGGCGCGGCCGCCGAGGCCAAGCGGGCCGGCAAGTGGCTGGTCTCGCACCGGGACGAGATCCGGGGCGCGGTGGCCCGCAACGTCATCATCCGGCATGTCCCGTTGCTGGCCTTCGTGCACGACGACCACGCCCCGCGCACCCTGCGCATCGAGAAATTGCTGAGTGACATTGACGGGTCACCCAAATCCCCGTGAGCCACTACCCGAAATTCGCCGGCCGCTTTGCCGTCTTCCTGCACGAGCTGGAAGGGCAGCGGGTCGTCGTCATCGGGCACCAGCGGCCCGACGGGGACTGTATCGGCTCGCAGGTGGCGCTGTGCCGCGTGCTGCTGTCGCAGGGCGTAGATGCCGTCTGCATGAACCCCGACCCCGTGCCGCGCCGCATCAAGTTTCTCATCGGCGACACGCCCTTCCATAAGCGCGACGACCTGGCCCTGGCCGGCCGCCTCGCGGTCTTCACCGACTGCGCGGACCACGGCCGCGCGGGCGACAAGGTGAAGGCGCTGTATCCCGCGCCGCTGGCGTGCTTCGACCATCACGTGTCGAACGTCGGCTTCGCCAAGCGCAATTTTGTCGACACCGCCTCCGCGGCCACGGCCGAGGTGCTGGCGGGGCTGTTCATTGACGCCGGCCTGCCGGTGGATGCGACCAGCGCGCAGGCGCTCTACACCGGGATCATGACCGATACGGGGCAGTTTCGCTTTCCGTCGACCTCCCATCGCGTGTTTCGGCTCTGCGCCGAGTTGGTGGCCTACGGGGCCAATCCCGCCCAGGCGGGGATGGAACTTTTTGAGCGCGAGTCCTCGGGCAAACTCAAGCTCCTGCAGAACTACATCAGCTCCCTCCAGCTGGTGTGCGAGGGCCGCGTCTGCATCGGGATTCTCCGGCAGGGCATTTTTGAGGAGGTTGATGCGACCGTCGAGGACACCGAGGGACTGGTCGACTATGCGCGGTCCATCGAGGGCGTGGAGGTCGGCGTCCTGATCGAGGAGCGGCCGGGCACGATCAAGGCCAGTCTGCGCGCCAAGAACAGCACCTACCGCATGGATACGGTGGCCGCCCAGTTCAACGGCGGGGGCCATGCCAGTGCCGCGGGCCTGAACTGTCACGATTCCCTGACCAATTTTTATCCCCGGCTGGTGGCGGCCATCACCCGTCGCCTGGCCGAGGTCGACGCCGCCAAGCAATGAGTCTGCAAGCGCCGAAGGAGATTGAAGGGGTGTTGCTGGTGGACAAACCCAAGGGCCTGACCTCGCACGATGTGGTCTACCGCCTGCGGCGTAAACTGCAGATCAAGAAGATCGGCCACGCCGGCACCCTGGATCCGATGGCGACGGGCGTGCTGGTCATGCTCATCGGCAAGGCCACCCGCATTTCCCAGTACCTGATGAGCGTCGACAAGGTCTACGAGGGCGAAGCCACCCTCGGGGTGGTGACTGATTCGCAGGATGCCGAGGGCGAGGTCATGGAAACGCGGCCGGTGCCGGAACTGACCGAGGCCGGCGTGCGCGAGGTCATGAAGGGGTTTCTCGGGGACCAGTATCAGATCCCGCCGATGCACTCGGCCATCAAGATCGGCGGCGTGCCGCTCTACAAGATGGCGCGCAAGGGGGAGGTGGTGGAGCGCGAGCCCCGGTTCATCCGCATCGCGTCGTTCAACCTGTTGTCGTTCGCCCCGCCGAAGCTCACCTTTGACCTGCATTGCACCAAGGGCACCTACGTGCGGACCGTGGCGTCCGACCTGGGGAACAAGCTGGGCTGCGGGGCGCACCTATCCGCGCTGCGCCGCACCGGCAGCGGCAAGTTCACCATTGGGCAGTGCCTGCCGCTGGAGCAGATCGAGGAGTTGTCCCTGGCGGATATCGAGCGGCGCCTCATCCCGGTTTACGAGGCGGCGCCCAGCGTGGTGTTGTGAGCACGTTGCTGCCATTCGACCGTCTCGAGCAGGCGTCCCGGCTGACGGGACCCCTTCATCTGGCCATCGGGATGTTCGACGGTCTGCACCGGGGCCATCAGACGGTGATCTCGGCCGCGCTGGCGGCGGCCCGGCGCGGCGGCGGCCAGGCGGGGGTGCTCACCTTTTGGCCGCATCCGAGCGCGTTGTTTCGTCCCGCCCAACCCACGCGCCTGCTCATGCCGCCGGCGATGAAGCGGGCGGTGCTGGGCCGGCTGGGGCTGGACTTTGTGATCGAGCAGAATTTTTCGCCGGAATTCGCGGCGATCGAGGCCCGCGACTTTCCCGCCTACCTGCGGCACGGCCTGCCATCGCTGGCGGCGGTTTATGTAGGGGAGAACTGGCGCTACGGGCGCGGGCGCAGCGGGACGGTGACACAGTTGATCGCGGAGGCGCCGCCGGCCGGGTTTTCAGTGTTCAGTGCGCCCCGCCTCAATCACGGTGGCGCCCCGATCAGCAGCTCGCGCATCCGGGAATTGCTGGTGGCCGGCGACATCACCGCGGCCAACGCCCTGTTGGGGTTCGCGTACTTTTCCACCGGCACGGTCCAGCCGGGCCGGCAACTGGGCCGGACCATCGGTTTTCCGACGCTCAACCTGGCCTGGGATCCGGAATTGGCGCCGCGGCTCGGGGTCTATGCCGTGCAGGTCACCACCGCTGCCGGGGCCGTGCTCCCGGGGGTGGCCAATTACGGGGTGCGACCGACGGTTGATGCCGGCACCCGACCGCTGCTGGAGGTGCACTTGCTGGAGGATTCGGCGGTCACTTACGGTGACGTCCTGACGGTCAGCTGGCTGCAGTTCCTGCGGCCTGAGAGCAAGTTCAACGGGGTGCAGGAACTGCAGGCCCAGATCGCTCTCGATCGGGAAAGCGCCCGGGAATTCTTCCGGGTAAAGGGCGGCACGGCATGAATTTCCAGCTTCCGGCAACCAAACCCGGGCAGGCAAGAACGACGCTTGACATGCATAAGTGCAAATCTACGTTGCGGCCTCTTTCCCGATTTACGGGGTGGTAGCTCAGTTGGTTAGAGCGTCTGCCTGTCACGCAGAAGGTCGCGAGTTCGAGTCTCGTCCATCCCGCCATCCTTCGCTCCTTCCGGAGCTTCGGATGGCACAGCCATCGGAAGCGCAGGAAGGAGCGCAGGATGGAGCGAAGGATGGCGCCCTCCGTAGCCTTGGCATAGGAGGGCAGGGGCAGCGGGCCGTAATTTATGTTTACGTCTACTGCATCGAATCAGCGGCCGCGGGCAACCGTAGCCGGCTGGGCGCGGTGGCCACATCGCTGGCCAGGAGGATGCCGCTAAGAAGATAATCGAAATCTTGCGTGATGCCTCGGCCATGGCCCTAGGCTTCCAAGCCATTGCGCGTTCCGTCTGTTCCGCCGAGCTGCCAAATTTCTGCTGCAATTCGATTTCGCTCCGTGATGTCTCAGTCGACCCTTGGCCTTGGGATCGGCTTTTTGCCCGCCACCGACATCAGGCTCACGATGAAATCACCGGTAATTCATCCCCGTCCATATTCATAGGCCGGCAAAGATGCCACCCGCTGGCAGCAACACCCTAGCGGCGATAAAGAATCGAATAGATTTGGGTGCTGAATAGGCATAATATAGTAGGTAAAACCTCCTATTTAATGATTCAACGAGTCATTCTATTAAAAATGCACAAAATAATGGTATCAAATAATAAACAGATAAATGAATGGACTTTGAATGAGAGAATTTGGAAAGATTGACTCGCAATGTGTATTCATTGCTAGGTAATAATACCTAGACAACTATAATATAGATGATAGCATATTCCTCAATTCGTTAGTAATCTGCACCAAATGCCCCCCGGGTCACACGCCCTGCCTTCCTTGCCCGCATCCGTATGCCGGGTTTTGATCGTTGATGATCACCATTCCATCGCTCGGCTCCTCGCTGACTTTATCACCCAACAACCGGGCTATGAGCTCGCGGGAATCGCCTACGATGCAGCGACGGCGCGCGAGGCCTGCGCGACCACCAGACCAAACCTTCTGCTGTTGGATATCGGACTGCCCGAAAAGAGCATTGGATACGCGCTTCTGGCCGAGGTGCGGCGGGAATATCCTGACATTAACGTCCTCGTGTTCACCGCGTTTTGCACCATGCATGTGGTGCAGGAGGTGATCCGGCTCGGCGCCCATGGCTTCGTGGAAAAATCCGCCCGATTTTCCGAGTTGATCGATGCCGTGAGCCGCGTGCGCGAAGGACAAACCTATCTGGGCGCGCAAGCCAGTGCCTTGCTGCGGCAGGCCGTGCGGAGCGGATCGAAGCAATCCCTGGCGACTCAGGAGTTGGCGGTGCTGCGGCGTCTAGCGCACGGCGCGGTGGCCAAGGAGATCGCCACCGAGCTCGATCTCAGTGTCTCCATGATTTACAAGCTCCTCATGAAGCTCCGGGGCAAGTTCACGGCCCGGACCAATGAGGACCTGATCATCATGGCGGTCGCCCAGGGTTGGCTGGAAATCGAGGCGCAGCCAGTGACGATCAACCCCGTGCCCCGGGGGATCCCGACGTGAACGCCGAACCTCGCCTGCCCTTGGCTGGGGACCTCAGGTATGCGCCGCACGCGGCGATGGATGATCGCGCGAAGGTGCTCCTGCACGGGATCGAGCAATCCCGTGAGGGGTTTGCCCTGACGGACGCAGCCGGCTGCTTCACCTACATGAACCCGGAGCACCTGCGGATCTTCGGCTTCAAGGATCAGATCGAGGTACTGGGAAAACCGTGGCAGATCCTCTATCCAACGGAAAGCTTGGCGCGCATGGGAATGGAAGTGTTTCCCGCGCTGCAAGCCGAAGGGCATTGGCACGGCGTGATCCCCGCGCGCCGACTCGACGGGGTCATCTTTAGCGAGGACCTGACCCTGTCGATCCTGCCTGGTGGCGGGATCGCGTGCAACTGCCGCGACCGCAGTTCGGAGGTGCAAATGCTCGAACGGCTGGCCACCAGCGAGGCGCTCTTTCACGCTTTCGTCGACCACCTGCCATTGGCGATCGCGATCAAGACGACGGCTGGGGCCTACATTTTCGTCAACCGCCAAGGGGCCGTCATTTTCGAGGCCATCCTGGACTCGGCGATCGGGCACCGCGCCAGCGAGTTGTTCCCGCCGGAAATTGCGGAGCAGATTGAGCAAGTGGATCGGGAGGTGTTGCGTTCAGGCGGGGCCGTCAAAAGCCAGCTGGTGTTACTTCGCAACAACGAGGACCTGGTGCTGGAAGCGGTGACATTCCCGATCGTCGACCGCGCTGGCCAGGTCAACAACATCGGTGGCATCTACGTCGATATCACGCAGCGCATGAGGATGGAACGCGAGGTCGCCAAGGTCGCCGAACGCCAAGGCGATCTTATCGCCATGCAGCGCGAGTTCGTGGCGCTGGTCTCGCATGAGTTTCGCACGCCGCTCACCGTCATGCAGGGCAGCCACTACCTGCTCCGCAAGCGGGTTGGGCACGGGAGCGACGATAAGGTGGCGCGATACTTCGACCTGCAGGAGGAGTCCATTCAGGCTTTGCGGAAGTTGGTGGACCAGGTGCTGCTCCTGAACAGACTGGAGTACAGCACGGAGAACATCGAGCTGACGACGATATCGGTCACGGACCTGATCACAACGATTGTCACCCGATTCAACGACTCGACCCTTGCGGTCCATCCCCGGTTGCGGCTGACCTGCGCCGTGCCGCCGGATCTCACTCTCCGGGCGGACGAGACCCTGATCCGCGCGGCCTTGGAGAACCTGATTTCCAACGCGATCAAGTATTCTGCCGCTTCGACCAAGGTCGCCATCCACGTCTCGACCGCCAAGGACGAACTGGTCATCGGCATCAGCGATGAGGGGCGAGGCATTCCCCTGCAACAGCAGCACAAAATGTTCGCGGCTTTCTTCCGGGCCTCGAATGTCGGGACGACGCCGGGCACCGGCCTGGGTCTGTCGATCGTGAAGCGTGCGGTGGAATGCCACCGCGGGCGCATTGAGTTCAGCAGCGCCGAGGGCGCCGGCACCACGTTCCAATTATTCTTTCCCCTGAACGATCCTACCCCCATGACCAGTTCCTCCCTCCAATGAATCCCAAGCCCCTGCTGCTGATTGTTGAGGACGACCCGCTCATCCGCGCTACCCTGGAAATGCTGCTCTTGGATGAGGGCTACGAGGTGCTGTCGGCGCCCGACGGCCAGGTGGCGCTGGACCTGTTGCTGGCGGGGGCCAAACCCGCCATGATCCTCAGCGATATCCGGATGCCGAACAAGAACGGCCACGAACTGCTGCAGAGCCTGCGCCAACTGCCGGCGTTTGACGACGTGCCGTTCGTCTTCCTATCCGCGAAGGCCGCGGTCTCCGACGTGTGCACCGGTATGGTGATGGGCGCGGACGACTATATTTCCAAACCATTTGATCCGGTGACCGCACTCGAGAGCATCCGGGTTCGCCTGGCGCTGGCCAAGCGGATCCGTAGCGCACGCAGAGAGCCGACGTAATTTCTGCCGCGCTACCTTCCGGCCGTATCCGGGCGCCGCCGGCCGGGCTGCCGGCTTGTGCGGAGCACCGACCTGCCTGCGTGACGATCTCGCAGACCTCGCCCACGGCGCGGGCCGCCGCGTCCAGCGTAAGCCGTTTCAATTGAACTGTAGCCGGAATGGGAGAGGTGATGGTTCGGCTGCGTGGATGGCTGCCGGACGTGTCGGATTGAGGTTGGCAGGGGGCGCGGCCGGGGCTAGGGGTCATGCGGCACAGGCAAAAAATCCATGGCTGACTTGCTGACTACCGCCAGATTGGGGCTGAACGGGGCGATTCGGAAAAACACCCCGCAGCCGGGCTGTGTGTATGTGCGTGCCCCGTCCAGCCGTGTGTGGCTGGTGCTGACCCCGGCCCAGCATGATTTGCTCACCCGCTCCTTTGCGCAGCCCAGCACGGTGTCCGAGGTTTTGGTGCGCCTGCTGCAGGCGCAAAATTGTCCGCCGCTGAGCGAGTACTACGAACTGGTCACCCGCGCGCATGGGGCCGGCGTGCTGGTCGAGGCGGATGCACCGGTCGCGCCCACCCCGGCCCGCGAATGGCCGTTTCATCTGCCGCCCAAGTTGGTGGGGATCATGGCGGGCGCCTCCTGCTTGCTGGCTTTGCTCGCCCTGGGCCCGGGGCTGGCCTTGGCCAAGCGCGGGGCGGTTGATCAGTATCAGGTCCTGGGCTGGCTCGGGGGCTGGGTGTTGACGGGTGCGTTGTTGAGTTTGGGCGAGGCCTTGGCGGGCGGTGTGCTCACCGGGGCCGGGTGCGAGGTGCGCTGGCCCCATTTTCACTGGCGTTCCCTCCTGCCGCAATTTCGCGTGGATACCGCCGAGGCGGTGATGGGGGGACCGGACTGCGTCCGCGCCGTGGCGGCGGTGCGCGTGGCGCCCCTGATCATCGGGGCGGCCGTCATCGCCTGGAAAATGCCTGTCGGCCTGCTGCCGCTGCTGGGGGGCCTGCTTTATGTCCTCGCCCCGTGGAGCGGCAGTGCGATGGCGCAGGCGTTGGAAAGCCTGCGCGCCCGGCCGCGGTTCAGCGTGCATTCCGGCCAGGTGTTTTTACCCGAGGATTCCGACCTGTGGGCCGATTGGACGAACTGGTGGTCGGGCGTGGAGCCCAAGGTGGCCCTGGGCTGGTCGGGGTGGGGCCTCGCCTGGAGCCTGTTGCTCGGGGCGACGATCCGGTATTTCTTCCCGGCTGGTTCGGCGAGTGTGCTCGCCTGGTCGGGTCAGCTGGCGGCCTCCTCCCATGCCCCGCGGGTCATATTGCTCTACAGTGCCCTCGCGGTTCTGCTGCTGCTGCTGGCGGCGGTCGGCCGGGCCGCCTGGCGCCACTGGCGGCTCATGCGCCAGTGGACCAAGCCCGTGCGGCCGCCGGCCCGCGAGGGCGTGCCCGCCTTGCAGGGCGGAGTCATCGACATGCTCCGGTCCCTGGCGCTCTGCCAGGGCCTGCCGGAGGAGGAACTGGCGGTGCTGGCGGGCGCCATGACCGAGATGCCGGTGGAGAAGGGGCAGGCGGTCTTCGAGGAAAATGACCCGGGCGATGCCTTTTATATCGTGATCGAGGGCCAGCTGGAGATCCGCAAGAGCGCCAAGGACGTCGCGCGTGGTTCGCTGCTCGTCGGCTGGCTGGGGCCGGGCGAGGCCTTCGGGGAAATTGCCCTGCTCGAAAATACCGGCCGCACGGCCACGATCCGGGCGACGCGCCCGGGCCGGCTCCTGCGCCTGATGAAGACGGACTTTGAGGGTCTGGTGCTGGGCCGGGTGGGGGCGAGCCGCGTCCGCGAACTGCTGCAGAACGCCCGGTTTCTCGGGCGTCTCCTGCTGCTGGCGGACTGGCCCTTCGAGGATCTGATCCGCTACGCCCAGCGCTGCCGCACCCTGCAGGTGCCGACCGGCACCCAGGTCCTGAAAAAGGGCGAGCCCAACCTTTGGTTCCATCTCATCTTCGACGGCGCCTTCGAGGCGCGCGACAAGGACCGGGTGCTGCGCCGGATGGGGCCAGGTGATTACTTCGGGGAGATCAGCCTGCTGGCGAACGAGTACACCACCGCCGACGTGGTCGCCGTGGAGGAAAGCCGCTGCCTGATCATGGGGCGCGAGGATTTCCTGGCGTTTTTCTCCCGCGATTTCCGCATCGGGCTGCGCATGGAAACGCAGGCGACCCAGCGCCTCGGCAAAAACATGTTCGCCTCCCGCCGGGGACGGTGAGATTTTTATCGCGACAGCGCAGGTAGGGCGGGCATTCCGCTGCCCGCCTCGTTCGTGGCGCACGCCCCGGCGCGGAGCGGAGTCCGCGCCCTACCCGGAGCACCGATCAGCCCAGGCCGAAGAAGCCGTGCTCGCCGGGGAAGTCCTTGACCGGGTGCCGGCCGAGGGGCCGGGCGGTGTCGGTCAGCTGGAGGGACGCGGCGGCGGATTCACTGAGAACGCAGGCGGAGCCGAGGCCCTTGGTGGATTTCTCGATGCGGAACAGATAAATCACGTTGGATCCGGTCAGCGATTCGCCCTGGAGGCCGCCGCTGATCCGCACTTTTTCGTAATGCAAAATGATGCGGAAAGGTCGCGGGCTGGCGGATTGCAGGCGCACGAGTTCCTGGATCGCGGTCTTCACCTTGGCGGCCGGGTGCCGGTCTTCCCGCCAGTAGGCGAAGACGGCGTCGCCCAGGTAGGCGTTGATGGTGCCGCCGGAGGACAGCAACACCGGGCGCACCAGCGCCAGCCATTTCTTGAAGTCGGCCGAGGCGGCCTCGGCCCCGACATTCTGCACATGCGCGGTGTAGCCGATGATGTCCAGCAGCAGCAGCCAGCAGGTGCCGGAGTGGATCTGCACGGAGGTGGCGCCGGAATCGGCGATCTCATCGGGGGACCGGCTGGTGCGGTAGGTGAGGGCGGCGTCGCCGAACTCCAGCTTGTCGCCGTCCCGCAGGGTCACGATCTGCTCCAGGCGGAGCCCGTTCACATAGGAACCGTTGGTGCTGCGCAGGTCGGCGAGCAGGTGGGTGCCCCCGGGGCCGGGTTGGACAATGGCATGATTGCGCGAGATGCCGGGCAGATCGAGGACGAGGGTGTTGGAGTCGGCGCGACCGATGGTGCAGGCGCCTTTATCGAGCCACGCCATGCGGCCATCCGCCAGTTCCAGCCACGCTTGGGCAAGGGGGGTAGTCATGAAAGCGCCTTACTTGAGGCGCAGGCGCCACAGATTGTAGACCCCGCCGCGATTGGAGAGGAAAAAAACCACGTTCGGATCCGTGGGTGACCAGGCGGGCAGGATGTCATCCGAGCCGTTGCTCGTGAGCTGCTGGATCTGCGAACCATCGGCGTTCATCACGTAAATGTTGTTGTTGTGGCGGCCCTTGTCGTCGACGTCGCGGTCGGAGACGAAGAGAATGCGGATCGGGCTGGCGAAACTGGCGACCGGGTTGAAGCAATTGGCGGCCAGGAAGGAATCGTCGGAGATCAGGTTGGTCTCGAGCCGGCCGTCGGGCTCCACGGCGTAGAGCTGGCGCTTGCCGTTGGATTCGTCGATCCGGGTGAAATAGATCTTGGAGTGCTCGCGATGGCTGACCTCCTCGGCGACGATCTGGAACTGGGTGGGCAGGGCGCCGTCAAATTTCACCGTGCTGAGCTGCGGGCGGGCGAGGGGATAGTTGGGTTCGACGGAGAGATAAACCACCTCGCGGTTGCTGTCGGTGTAGGTGGGGCCGTAGTTGAAGCGCTGGTCGTTGGTGATGCGGGATACCCCGCCGGCGGTCCGGTTGTCGGTGAAGCTGATGCGGAAAATGTCCGGCTTCTGCAGGTCCCCGCGGTTTGATTGGAAGACCAAAATGTTGTTTTGATCCGGGGCGATGACCGGGCCCGCGTCGAAGTAGCGCTTGTTGTTGTCGACGAGCCGGGCGATGCCGCCGCTGTCATCCTCGACGCGCTTGAGGAACAGGCCGGAGTAATACTTGCCGGCGTCATCCTGCGAGGTGATGGACAGGATGGCCGATTCCCCGTCGGGGGTGATGGCGAAGGAATTGAGCGCCTGGAGCGGGGCCTTGGGGTTTTGGTCGCGGCGGGCGAAGCGGGTCATGCGGGCGAGGCTGGCGATCTCGGCGCCATGCTCCCCGCTGTCCAGGGTGGCGAGCTTGGTGGACTGGTCCACGACCAGCTTGGCGCCGGTGGCCGTCATCGTGATGGCGGGCGAGTAGAGCGGCACGGCCAGTTCGGTGACGGGCGCGAGGGTCAGCACCACGGGACTGGCTACCTCGTAGGTCAGGGTGGTCTGCGCCGGCATATAGATGGTGGGGATCTCGGCCCGGAGGGCAAAGGTGGTCCAGGGCTTGGTCTTGTCCGCGCGGGTGAACACCAGCGGGACCTTCTGCGGGGACAGGCCGAGTTCGCGCTGCTCGAGGGTGAGGGTCGCCTGGATCGGCGAGCCATCGCTGGCCTTGGCCTCCACGCTCACCATTCTTTCCATGCGCAGCTGGCTGAGGTTCACCGTCGCCGCGGGTTTGTCGTAGGCCAGGGCGAAGGCCTCGCTCTGGTAATCCGCCTTGCTGAGCACCACGGCCACGGACCGCCAGGGGGAGGATTTAGTCTCGCGATAAAAGACCGCCGACTTGGTCAGCGGCGTGAGGCCGGCCGCCTTGCCATCGATGGCGACCGAGGCGCCCTCGGGGATCGACTTGATGGTGACTTCCTTTTCCGTCTGGAGTGGCTCGAGGGTGACGGAGATTTCCTTGAGCTTGGCCTTGGTGAAGTAGGTGACCGTCTCCGTCTGGTAGCCGGGACGCTCGACCACAAAGCTGTAGGCCTCGTCGCGCCGCTTCAACTCCACCGTGGCCGGGGCGGGCTGGCGGGTGGCGCCTTCGGAGGTGACGGTCGCATCGGCCGGGGTGACGTTGATTTTCAGCGTGACCGCCGGGGCGGTGGTGGCGGCCAGGGCCAGCAGACTGATAATCGCAAGGCGGGGGAGCGAACGGAGAATCATGGCCGCAATGGTAGGCGCCGTCCGGGTGCGACAGCAATACGGTATTTTTCTGTCTGGCTTCGCGGCAGGCGGCACGTTGAATGGCGGCTCGCTCCCTCATGGATCCCAACCCGGAAAAAACCGTCTTCAGTCCTCGTCCCGCGTCGAAAGGCGACCAGTTTCAGCCCGGAGAGGTGGTGGGCCAATACCGGGTGGAGCGCGTGCTGGGAGCGGGCGGCATGGGGGTGGTCTACCTGGTCTCGCACACCGCCCTGAAATAACATTTTGCCCTGAAGGCGCTCCCCGTCGTCCTGGCCCAGGAGACGTCGTTCGTGGCCCGGTTCAAGCGGGAGGCCGAGATGCTGGCCCGGCTCAAGCATGCCCATATCGTCAATGTGACCGACTTCGGCGAGAGCCAGGGTCGCCTCTATCTCGTCCTTGAGTATGTCGATGGCGGCACTTTCGAGGAGTGGTTCGAGAAGAGCCGCAAGCCGGGCGGGGGCGCCCCCGCCGCCGAAGTCCAGCGCCTGGTGGGGCAGGTGCTCGATGGCCTGGCGCATGCCCACCAGGCCGGCATCGTGCATCGCGATCTGAAACCGGCGAATGTCCTGCTGGAGAAAACCGGCGAGGCCAAGATTTCCGACTTCGGCCTGGCCCGCGTGGTGGCAGAGGAGGAATACCGCCGGACCGGCGGCACGGCTTCACCGTTCCAGGGCGACAGTGTCACGACGACTGGAGCGATTGTGGGCACGATCGATTTCATGTCCCCCGAGGCGCGCAACATGCGGCCGTCCGATCTTCGTTCCGACATCTACGCCGTCGGGGTCATCACTTATTACCTCCTGACCGGCCGGAAGCCGCACGGCATCGCCCAGCTGGCCTCCCGGCTGGTGCCGGGCCTGGACCCGCGGTGGGATAAATTCATCGCGACCTGCCTGGCGGAGGATCCCACCCAGCGTTACCAGACCGCGACCGCAGCCCTGGAGCATCTCAAGACCATCCACAGCTCGAACGGGCAAAACCGCTGGCTGCTGCCCGCCGCCTTGGTCGCCGGTCTGGCGATCGCCGGGGCGGGCTGGTGGTTCATGTCGCGGCCGGCGGAGGTCAAGGTGGCCAACCGTCCCGTGGAGTCGGCTCAGGTTGCGCCAGCGACGGCGGCGACCCCCGCGCCCGAGACGAAGGCGGAGGCGCCCAAGCCCGTCGAGGCTCCGAACACGTCTCACCGCCGTTTTACGCTGACCGGCTTGCCGGCGGGGGCGGTGGCGGTGTACCACCTGCGGAATTTTCCGGCCGGTGCCGACGGCCGGGTCATTTTGGACCTTCCTGCCGGTCCCCAGACCGTGCAGGTCTCAGCGCCGGGTTACGACGAATGGGTGGGGGAGGTCGGCGCCGGGGAGGCCGAAACCGAGGGCACGGTGCCCATCAAGCAGATTCCGCCCCACGCGGTGCGCATCACCGGTCTGCCCCCGCAGGCCCAGTTGAAGATCGGGGACCGGACGGTGACGGTTGATGCCAGCGGGGCCGCCTTGTTCGAGCTGCGGCCCGGCCAGCTGGCGGTCACCGCCACCGCACCGAAGTACCTGCCGCTGGAAAGCTCGGTGGAGATTCTGGCGAGCACGCAGACGGTCGCGTTGGAAATGAAGCGGGTGCCGCCGCCCGCCGAGGTGCTGGTCAAGCTCGCGGCCGGCGTGGAGGTGAAATTCAAGTGGATACCCCCCGGCGAATTCTTTTTCGGGTCGCCGCCGGATGAGCGCGGGCGCCAGCACTCGGACCTGCCCCGGGAAAAACGGACCATCGCCCAGGGTTTCTACATGGCGGAAACGGAGATGACGCAGCGGCAGCACCGGGCGCTCACCGGCAAGAATCCCAGCACCAGCCGCACGCTCGGGGATGAAAACCGCCCGGTGGAGCAGGTGGGCTGGCGCGACTTGGAGACCGGCGGCGGGGCCCTGGAAAAAATCAACGACGTCCTGCGCCGCCTGGAACTGCCCTACAAGGCCGAGTTGCCCACCGAGGTGGAATGGGAGTATGCGTGCCGCGCGGGGACGGAAACGGGTTTCAATGACGGCAGCCAGCTGACCTCGGAGCGGGACGATCCGGCGCTCAACGCCCTCGCTTACTACTCGCGTGGTGGCGCTCGGACGGCGCCATCCCCGGTCGCCAAGTTCAAGCCGAACGCCTGGGGGCTGTACGATATGCTCGGCAATGTGGCCGAGTGGACGTTGAGCGGCCGGGAATCACGCGAACGGGTGCTCGTGCTGCGGGGCGGCAGCTGGAAAGCCAGTCCGGCCTACTGCCGGTCGGCCTCGCGCGTGGAACTGACCCCGGAAACCCGCCCGACGGAGATCATGGGTTACCGGCTGCTGCTGCGTTCGACGGAGAATTGATCCGCCTTCGCCAAGGCTACGGCGCGACGAGGGCATCGGCCCCTACCAATAGTCCGATGATCTGGACCCATGATATTGGCTGTAGGAGGAGGCTTTCTTGTCCGCCATAGCCTTGGCGACGGCGGAATGCCCCGATTGGGCTGCCCGCTATCATCGTAAATTCAAAATCGCGGCGTAAAGCCGCTCCTACAGCTGAATGCCACGCCTAATCCCGCGCATTCTCCGCCCGCACCTTTGCCCAGAGCTCCGCTTCGCCCGGCAGACCGTGCACGAGTAATTTTTGACGGATCAAATCCAGGGCGGGCTCGACCACCACGTGCTTGGGATCGCCCGCCAAATCCGGTAGCACGACCCGGGCCAGGCTCCAGCAGGCCCAGGTGCGCCAGCGGCGCTGCTCGCGGCGGGGTTCATTCATCCGGTCGGCGAGATGCTGGAAATGCACCCGCGGGTTGCCGATGAAAACACCCGGTGGCGTGTGGCGCAGCAGCCAGGCCATGGCCGCGTAGGGCAGCGGCCATTCTTGCAGGACCGGTTCACGGCCCGACAGGTCGGCGCCCAGGGCGCGGTCGAGCTTGAGGATGGCACGGGCGGCCTGACCGTGCTGCCAGAGATAGTGTCCGTAGGTCAG
>JBAXWQ010000320.1:0-3006 GCA_037128315.1 Opitutia bacterium
CATTCTGAACGAAGTGAAGTCTAGCCAGCAGGCTGGTTCGACATCCATGCTTTCGCTCGCGCTCTGGCCTTCGATGCCATGGATCCTTCGCTCCGCTCAGGATGACAAACCTGGTTTGAAGAAACACCCTAGTTAGCTGGACCTTTGCGGGTAACCCCAGGCCTCAGCGCCGGTGGAGTGCCGGCAAGCCATTGCCTGGCTGATCGACCAAACCAACCCGCAACCGGGCTCAGAAATTCAACGCCGTGTTGTATACGGCGCGTTCGGTGGCGCTCTGCAGCTCCTTCCATTGCGTCACCTTGTAGCCGCCGCCGCCGACCTGCCCGAGGGACTGGTCGTAGTGGAAGTTGACGCCGCCAAGGAGGGTCATGGATGAGCAGCAGAAGGCGCCCATGATGTTGGTGCCCGAGTCAAATTGGATGGTGCCAAACTCCGCAATGATGGAACCGTAAAAGGTGCCGCCGCCCCGGGTGACGATGCTTTGGCCCGTCGGGTTGGTGCCGTAGATGGCGGTGTTGACCGGCGCCTTGTTCTGGAACCAATTGGCGCCGGAATCGAAATTGATGTTCCCGTTGGTGTAGACGTTGAAGGAGCCCTGGGAGGTGGTGTCACCCGCCGCGATGCCATAGGTGAACGTGGCTGCGGAACTCGTGTAGATGGCGTTGACGCCGCTGTGGCTCTGCATCAGGAAAACCACCGGCTTGTTGATCGTCATGGTGCCGCTCGAGTAGTTGATGCCCTTGCCGGCGGCGAACTGGTAGTAGTACTTGCCGTCGGAGGCGGGCGAATCGCCGGCCCGCGGAAAAGTCACCGACGCCGTCACATTGGAGGACATCGTGTTCACCACATCGGGGGTCGGGACGACGATGGCCGGGAAAGTGTAGGTGAAGGATTTGTTCTCAAGGCCCGTGTTCCAGCCGGAGCCGCCGACGGTGCTGGTCAGCTTGCTCGAGCCGCTCTTGCTGATGGTGCCGCCGCCGGTACTGACGGTCCCGGCGATAGTGGCATTGTCGCCGACATTCAGGGCGCCGTTGGCGGTGGCGACGACGCCCAGCGGGCCGCCCGCCGTGGCAACGCCGGCCGAATAGGGCGTATAGGCGCCAGTGGAGGCATTGGTGGAAACCCAGCTGTTGGCGGTCAGATTGCTGTCACCCACGAGCGAGTTTTTCGCCACCAAGCCGGCGAACATGTTGCGCTTGTCCAGCGTGATCTCGACGAATTTGGACAAGGGCGGCCCGTCGGGGAGGCTCACCGTGGATTTCGAGACGATCACCACCGGGTTGCTGGTGGTAAGGTCGAAATACTTCACGTAGACCTTGATGGTGCCCGTGACATTCGGCCCGATGCCGGTTTCGGTGAAGGTGCAGGTGGCCTCGTGCGGCTGCGTGGTGGTCTGGAGCGTCCAGCCCTCGGCCGAGGTCCAGGAATTGGCGATCGTCAGCCCATTCACTTGATTCTGGTTCAGGCAGTACAGGGCGCGTTCCAGGCCGGTCTCGCACAGGTTCATCGCGGAATTGTCGTAGAAATTCCGCTGCGAGATGTTCAGGGAGCTGTTGCTGAGCTTGAGGAAGCTGACCAGGGAGATGCCGATGATGGCGGCCAGCAGCATGGCCACAATGAGCACCGTGCCGCGCTCAGAGTGGGTCGGACGGGCGGGACGGCGGGAAAAAGAGGAAGCGGTGATATTCATGGGCGAAAGCGATTATTTATTCCGGAGGAGATAGGTGGCGGACACGATGTTGTCCGTGGCGGCCACCAGGGTGCTGCGGGTGTTGCTGACCCGGAGAGTGAGCTCGATGCGCTTGGTGGCCGAGTCGAGGCTCGTGGCGGCGCCCAGCACATCGTAGCGCGTGAAAGTGCAGTCCGTCACATTTTGGATCAAAACGGTGGGGGTGGCGGTGGAGGTGGTGTTGCCCGGGCGCCGGAAGAAGCAGTTGGCGTAGGTGGTCCCGTTCACCACGGCGTCGCCAAAGGCGTAGGTGACCATGTTACTGTTGGCGGTGTAGTTGGAGGGCACCGTCAGGGTCAGGGAGGACGCGCTATTGTAGACCGAGTTGCTGCCCATCCGCACATCCTGGGCAAATTCCTCCAGGGTCCGGCGGGATTCCGCCTCCATGCCGTTGTAATAATAGAGCCGCATGCTGCTCCGGCCGATCATCAGGAACGAGGAGAGGGCGCCGGCGAGGACCATCGCGCCGATGGAGGCGGCGATCATGACTTCCGACAGGGTGAAGCCGTGGCGACTCGACCGGCGGGCCGGGGTGGAACCCGGCAGGGATGCTGGTGATGGGGGGATCATGAGGAGAAGAAGTCGTACAGGCCGTAGCGGGCGTAATAGGTGTCGTAGCTCCGCGAGATCGTCCGACCATCGTAGCTGGTCCAGCTGATCGTCAGGGTGACCTTGCGCAGGTCCGCCTTGGGATCGGACATCGTCCGGGTCATGGTGAAGCGAGTGCCGATATGGGTGTTGGAAGTAAACACCGTATCCACCGCGATCGCCGGAACGGTGTTCGTATAATCGACGATGCCCGTGACCGTCGCCGTCGTGCTCCAGGGGCTGACGCGCATCTTCTCGATCTCGCTCTGCATGATCTGGCCGGCGATCACGAAATTGCGCGCGGTGTCGATCGAGAGAAATCCGCGCTGGAGCGTCGTGATGGAGGTGGTGATGGCAAACGCCATCACGATGGCGGCCATCATGACCTCGACGATGGTGAAGGCGCGGATGGCAACGCGGCGAGGCCGCGGGCGGAGCGAGGGTTGAACGAGAGGGCTTGGGTGGGATGGCGGTAGCACCATGGCGCCATCATACGGCAACCGGCGCCGGAGCGGTAGAGTCGAGGGCCTCCTAAAAAGGAGCCGGGCCAGCTAGGTATGAAAGCCTCTACGCCATCGAGCCGCCTCGGCCGAAAACACGTTTTGTCCGTTACAGGAAGTAACGGGGCTGTAGGAGGGGCTTTATGCCCCGATGCCAGGCGCTCAAGTGCGGCGCAGGTTGCGAATCGG
>JBAXWQ010000321.1:0-2994 GCA_037128315.1 Opitutia bacterium
CTTGCGCAAGGCGGTCCGGGATGTGACGGCGGCCCGGTGGCAGGAGTGGTTCAACCGATGTCGCTCAGATAAATTGACCCGTCTGTGCTCAGATAAATTGACCCATTGGGACGTCGTGTGGAGGGGGTGATCTTTCCAAGGAGGGGAACCCGGAGGTCCAGAGGTCGGTTGCAGAGCGTTGGCGTCACCAAAAAAACCTCGTCCCACCCTGGACACCTGTGTGTCGATCGGGTAAGACGAGGCTATCTCAAGCATTAGTATCATAAGCGAGAGCCTGGGTTTTTAGCAATTAGGATTGCAGGGTTTTTCGAGTTTTGCCCGGATTGGTATCGAGGCGGTGAGGTGGCCGATCTGGTAAAGGAATACTATTTTGTGTTGCGTCGGGCGTTGCGCTCCCATCCCCGTCTGCGCCGCTGCCTGACCCGCTGCCGACATTGCCGCATTTTCTTCCTGACGCATCCGCGCAATGCCAGGCGTAAGGATTTGGGGTGTCCGTTTGGTTGCCGCGAAACCCACCGCAAGCGGAAGTCCACCCAACGGAGTGTCGCGTACTATAGCGATGCGAAGGGCAAGGAACGCCGGCGCATTCAGAATGGTAATCGCCAATTTACGGGGATGCCACCCGTGCCAGAGCCACTGCCAGAGCCGCCACTGGAAGCGCCCCCGGAGCCGCCGTCCGGGATGGGTGATGCGAACGCCCGCCCGGCGCCCTGGCCGACCCCAATGCTGAGGTATCTGCGCATGGTGATCAGCCTGATTGAGGGTCGGCCCGTCAGCCGGAAAGAGATCTGGGAGATGCTGGGGCGAAAATTGAGACAACACCGCATGGCCGGACGGCGTCCGCTCGATCATATTATCGAGCAATTACATGAACACCCTCCTTGATGGCCAAAACGGAGACGGCGAAGTCGAACTGGCGCAGTTGGACCTGCGCTATGAGAGTTATCGGATCAAAAACGCGGTGCGCGAAGCGCGTTTGCTGGGGTCGATTGCCCAGCGCGGGATCCAAGAGCCACTGCAAGGCGTGGCGGTGGGAGAAGTCCGCTGTTTGCTCGATGGGTTCGCGCGTTATCGTTGCGCGCGCAAGCTCCAGATCCACAAGGTGCCCTATCTCTCGCTGGGAGCCGACGAGGCCAGCGGGATCCTGCGTCTTTTGCGGAGTTCCCACCCCCGGACGTTAAGCCTGTTGGAGCAGGCCGGATTCGTCGATGAGCTCCGGAACGCGCGCCAGCTCAGTGTGGCAGAGATGGCCACCACGCTGGGGGTGAGCAAGGGCTGGATCAACATGCGGCTGGGACTCATGGGGGAGCTGAGTCCGAAGGTGCGGCCCCACCTCTTCAACGGGTCCTTTCCGGTCTACGCGTATATGTATGTCGTGCGCTCGTTCAGGCGCATGAAAGGGGTTAAACCCGAGCACATCGAGGAGTTCGTGGGGGCGGTCAGCGGCCACCACTTGAGCGTGCGGGACATCGAGCAACTGGCCCATGGCTATTTCCGCGGGCCGCCGGCTTGGCGCGAGGAGATCGGCCGGGGCAATCTGGCCGTGCCGCTGGCCGGGATCAAGCAAGCGGCGGCCGATCCCCAGGGGTGCAGCGAATTTGAGCGGGTGCTGCTCAACGATCTGGGGCTCACGCAGAAGTACATGCAGCGGGTGATGGGCAAATGCCTGGACCCGCAGATCCAGAGCCGGACCTTTCATGCGCAATCCCATTTATTGACGGCGGGAATTTTGAGCCGGACGCGCGCGTTTTTTCACACGGTAAGGCAACTCCATGATCGCAACGGACAAGCGTAAAGCCATTTTCCTGCTCCACCAGGAGGGGATGCCGCTGCGCGAGATCGCCCGGCGTCTGGGCGTCACCCGCAACGCGGTGCGCGCGATCATCGCGCAGGAGGGAGCCACGCCGCAAAAGGTGCGCGCGGACAAACAGCTGCTGGATCCGGAACTACTCCGCAAGCTCTACGCGCAATGCGAGGGCTGGATCCAGCGCGTGCATGAAAAACTCGTCGAGGAAGAAGGCGTGGCGGTGAAGTACTCGACCCTGACCCGGCGGCTGCGCGAGCTGGGCATCAGCACCCCCGCCCCAGCGCGGTGCGACCGCGTGCCCGACGAGCCGGGCGCGGAGATGCAGCACGATACGAGCTTCTACGGGCTACGGCTGGGGGATCACTGGGTCAAGGTCATCGCCAGCATGATGTACTTGCGCTACTCCAAACGGCGCTATTTGAAGTTCTACCGTTGGTTCAATCGTTTCCGCATGAAATGTTTCTTTTATGACGCCTTGACGCATTGGGGGTACGCCGCCGGGCGCTGTATTATCGACAATACCAACTTGGCCCGGCTGCGCGGCTGCGGCCACAACGCGATCATCGTGCCGGAAATGGAAGGCTTTGGCCGGCAGTTCGGCTTTGCGTTTGGCTGCCACGAGATCAATCATCCCAATCGCAAAGCCGGCGAGGAACGCAGCTTTTACACGGTCGAGACCAACTTTATCCCCGGCCGGACGTTCCTGAACTTCGCCGATCTCAACCAACAGGCCCGGGATTGGTCCACCGTGCGCATGGAACAGCGCCCCCAAGGCAAGGCCGGGCTCATCCCCGCCCAAGCCTTCGAATACGAGCGAGGTTTTCTGGTGGCGCTGCCGCCGCATCTGCCGGCGCCTTACCAGATCCATGGCCGCGGCATCGATCAGTACGGCTATATCGCTTTTGACGGCAATTATTATTGGGTGCCCGGAACCCAGCGCGGCGACGTCCAGGTCTTGGAGTACAGCCAGGGCTTGAAGATTTACCAGGCCCGGCAATGCGTCGCCGAGTATAGCTTGCCCGCCGAGCCCGTGAGCAACCAGCGCTTCAGCCCCGCGGGCTTGCCCGCCCCGCGCTACCAGCCCCACAACTGCCGGCACGGCAGTCAGGAGGAGGAAAAGCGGCTGCGGGCCCTGGCCCCGGCCGTGGCGGCTTATCTGGATTTTGCCCTCCCGACCCCCGGTCTGC
>JBAXWQ010000322.1:0-2974 GCA_037128315.1 Opitutia bacterium
GTAGCCAGCGTCAGGTTTGATGAAACCGACATTGCCGATGTAGGGTTCGACAATGATGCACGAGATCTTGCCGGGATTGGCGGCGAACGCCGCGTCCACCGCAGCCGGGTCATTGTAAGGGAGGACGATCGTCTCCTGGGCGAAGGCGGCGGGCACACCGGCACTGTCCGGGTTCCCATGGGTGAGCGCGCCGGAACCCGCCTTGATGAGCAGTGAGTCGGAATGGCCGTGATAACAGCCGGCAAACTTGATGATCTTGTCGCGCTTGGTGAAACCACGGGCGAGGCGGATGGCGGACATGGTGGCCTCGGTGCCGCTGTTGCACATGCGGACTTTCTGGATCGAGGGAAAGAACCTCACGATCAGCTCCGCCATCTCGACCTCGTAGGGATTCGGGGTGCCGAAGGAGGTTCCATTCTCAAGGGCGGCGGCGATGGCGGCCTTGATGCGCGGATGGTTGTGGCCATGGATGGCGGGGCCCCACGTGCAGACGAAGTCGATCAACTCCCGGCCGTCAGCCGTCGTCAGCGTGGCGCCCTTGGCCGCCTTGGTGAAAAACGGCGTGCCCCCGACCGAGCGGAAAGCGCGCACCGGCGAGTTGACACCGCCGGGAATGAGTTGCAGGGCGCGGGCGAAGAGGGCTGCGGATGAAGTCATATTTTTAACCACTAAGGCACACTAATGAGACACTAATTCAGAGGACGAATCGTTTCCATTCTAGCTTTGGAAATGAACCGAAATTAATAAGATAGCCGACCCGTTTCTTGGTTGCCCGCAAATAATTAATCAACTGCGCCTCGTGCTCGGGAAGGAGGGCTTTGAAGGCTTTCAATTCCACCACAATTTCACTGATCACGATTAGGTCAGCCTCATATTGTTTCCTCAGGAGCTGGCCCTTATAGTGGAGGCCAAGCTTGGGCTTTGCGACAAAGGGGATCTTTCTTTGGTTCAGTTCGAGTTCAAGACTCTCATGGTAGACTTCCTCCAGGAAGCCGTGACCCATTTCATTGTAGACTTCAAAAACCGCAGCCATGAAATCATAGCCCTCCTGTTGATGTAGACCCACTGGCGTTGGCATGATGCATCTCCATTAGTGGCCCATTAGTGTGGATTAGTGGTGACCAAAATTCAGCTGACATATTTCTGCACAATCGGGATCCGCCGGCCGACGCCGAAGGCGAGGGGGGTGATCTTCAATCCCGGGGCGGCTTGCTTGCGCTTGTACTCGTTCAGGTCGACCTTGCGAACGACATCATTGACGATGGCCGCGTCGAAACCCTGGGCGGTGAGATCGGCGCGTGACAAGCCCTCCTCGACGTAGCCCTTGAGGATGGCGTCGAGGGTTTCGTAGGGCGGAAGGCTGTCCTGGTCGGTCTGGTTGGGCCGCAACTCGGCGCTGGGGGCCTTTTCGATGCTCGAGGCGGGAATGATCTCGCGCTCGCGGTTGATCCACCGGGACAGGGCGTAGACCTGCATTTTGAAGACGTCACTGATCACGGCGAGGCCGCCGCACATGTCGCCGTAGAGGGTGCAGTAGCCGACGGCGAGTTCGCTTTTGTTGCCGGTGGTCAGGAGCAGGGCGCCAAACTTATTGGAGATGGCCATCAGCAGCAGGCCGCGAGCCCGCGCCTGGATGTTCTCCTCCGCGATGTCGCGGGGCCGGCCGGCAAAGATCGGCCCCAGTGTCTGCTCCGCGGCGGCCACGGTGTCGGCGATCGCGATGGTATGATACTCGATCCCCAGATTCCGGGCCAAGATGCGCGCATCCTCCTTGCTGTGTTCGCTGGAGATGACGGAGGGCAGGCTGACGCCAATGACGTTCTTCGGCCCGAGAGCATCCGCGGCAATCACGGCGGTCAAGGCCGAGTCAATGCCCCCGGAGAGACCGAGCAGCGCCTTTTTGAAACCGGTTTTCTGGGCGTAGTCCCGCACGCCGAGCACCAGCGCGTCGTAGATATCGGCCAGCTCCAGCTGGGTGTAGCTTGGGTTCAGGTAGGTTGAATGGACCTGCGGGGTGGGGGCTTCGCGCAGACATTGTAGCTCCACGACTTTCAGTTCTTCCCGGAAGGCGGCCAAGCCGCCGATGAGCCGGCCAGTCGCATCACAGGCGACGCTGCGCCCCTCGAAGATGAGCTCGTCATTCCCGCCCACAGCGTTGCAGTAAGCCACGGGACAGCCACATGCTTTCGCTGCATCCGCGACCAGCGTGCGGCGCAGGCTGTTTTTGGCCACATACCACGGACTGGCGGAAAGATTCAGCATCAGGTCCACCTTCTGGTCGTGGAGCCACTTGACCGGATCGACGTCGTAGAAGCGACGGGTCGGCACCAGCGGATGGATCCAAATGTCCTCGCAGATGGTCAGACCGATTCGATGCCCGCTGAATTCAACGATGACGGGTTCCTGCGCCGGTTCGAAATACCGATCTTCGTCAAAGACGTCGTAGGTGGGCAGGAGACATTTGCGGGCTGAGACGGTTATTTTTCCCTGATGACAAAAGGCCGCGGCATTGAAGGCGGCCCGTCCGTGGCCGGTCGTGTTGGCTTCCGTGTAGCCAATCACGGCGGGAACGGCGCCAACCTGCCCGGCGATGGCCTGAGTGGCGGCTTCCACGTCGGTGATAAAGCGCTTCTTGAACAACAGGTCGCGGGGGGGGTAGCCGCACACCACGAGTTCTGGAAAGAGAACCAATTCAGCGCCTTGGCTGACCAAAGTGCGGTAGGCGTCAAGAATGCGCCGGGAATTTCCCGCGAGGTCGCCGACGATGGTGTTAATCTGGGCCAGGCCGATGCGCATAAGGTTTCGCCGAACTTGAGGGTAACGGGCTGAACTGCAACCCCAAGCCGCAGTTTTACAGCCGGAGTTTGGCATTGCGCGCCCGAGGCTGTCCCCGCAATCCAGCTGGGTCGCACCCGGCGTTTTCGGCAAAGCGATAACCCGCCCATGGCCATGACCAATACCCGCCTCATTCTCG
>JBAXWQ010000323.1:0-2951 GCA_037128315.1 Opitutia bacterium
GTACTTCACGGTGGCCGACACATAGTCGCGGTCACTGAGCAGATTGTAGCGGCCGGCGCCGAAGAAGTTCACATAGCGCAATTCCATCGCCCAGGCATTCTGGAAGGAGAAGTCGGCGCCAATCGTGAGGGTCTTGCGCCCGTGGATGAAATTTCCGAGCGGCAGCGGCGTGTTGCCGCCGACATCATGGGCCAACACCAGCAGAGGGGATACGTTCACCCCCCGGAATGCGTTGTTGTAGTCAAGTTTGCCGACCAGCTGGTAGCCCCAGGAAAATTCATCCGCGAAGGCACTGGCGGGTTCGGAAGCCGGCGGGACCCCGGAGGCGTTGTTGCCGGTGTTGTTCATATAGTTGACGTCGCCCCCGACAAAGGTGCCGGAGCCGTCATAGCGCAGTGTGCCCTTGGAGCCGATATCCGCCTGCACGAAACCGATTTCACCGACGAGTGTGCTTTGGTTGGCGCCAAAAATACCGTTTCCGACCTTCGTCGCGGTCATCTGGCCGGTCCAGACCTTGTGTTTGCGATAGCCGGAAACATACGTGTTCAACAGGCCGGTGTATTGGGCCCCGATCTGGTTGTTGGTCGCGAAGGCCGGGTTGATGGAGGAGAGGGCGGCAAAGAGCAACTCGACGTCATCCACCTGCAGGGGTTGGTTGGACCGGTAGCTGATCTCGCCCTGCAGGGCGATGCCCTTTAAGCTGGTGTTGAAGCTGGCTCCCACAAGACCGATGTCCTTCGGAAACTCGATGAGGTATTGCGCGGTGCCGGCGGAACTCAGGAAACCGAGGGTCTTGGCCCCATTGATGAGCGCGACTTGCCCGGCCGAGAGGGCGCCGGGGTTGGTGGCAGCAAGAGTGAGCAAACCGGTCGCCGTGGCCGGGGCGGCCGCAGCGGGGACACCGGCTTTTTCAATCAGCAGCGTGGCGAGGTGACCGGGCACGAAGGGCGCGATCGGCGTCGTCGGCGTCCGCGCGGAGATCACCGGCAGACGGCTGTGGTAATTCATGAAGTAGACGCCGAACTCGGTGTTGTTGAGCTTGTCGACCATCAAGTGGAGATTGACCCCGTATTGGCCGCTCTTGCCCGGCAGCGTATCCGGGCCGCGCGGGATTGCGCCGGGCGAACCGTAATCGGCGACGCCGCCAAACCCGAGGTAAACCTGCTTGCCGCCCTGGGCCACGAAATCGTTCGAACTGAAAAGGGTGCCGGGGGGGTCGATCCGGGTGCGCTCCCAGTCGAACAGATAGAAAGACTCAAGGGAGAGGCTCTGGGTGATGTTGAGCGAAAAGCTCGCCATGTTCAGCGGGCGCAGGGCTTCCTTGAGTTCGGAACCGGGCGAGCGCAGCTTGCCGACATCGATCGGATTGATCGAGTTGATGCCATTAGGGATGAACGTGCTCTCACCCCAGCTCAGCACCTGCCGGCCGAGGCGGAAAGTGGCGGGCATGTCGCCGATCGACTCCTTTAAGTAGACATAGGCGTCGAGCAACTCGGCCCCTTCGGCCACCACTTCCTTGGCCTCCTTACTGAGGGCGGTCCGATGACGGGTTCCATTGGAGTTAACGAAGTCATTGAAAACATAGCTCCGGACGAACAACCCGGTTTGATGATAGCTGAGCTGGAAGTCGTTATTGGCTTTCACCAAGAATGAGGACATGCCCTGCGCGTAGTTCAGGTTGCCGTCATCGGCATTGGAGGAACGCTGCTGGCCGGGCACGCCATCGAACGTATGCAGGATCCCGTAGTATTCCGGGTTGGGGTTGTTCAATCGGTAGAGGCCGCCGACGGACAAGGTGGTGTCAAAGGTGCCTTTGAGCTCACCGAAATCGAAGAGGAAGCCCTGGGCTGTCGGCGCGAGGCTGAGCAGCAGGGCCAAGGCAAGGAGTGCCGGGCGTTTTACACGATCAATCATGGCTTTGCTTGGGTTCATGGGTAATGAATCAATGCCACCTCTCGGGGTGGCGTGGGGTTGGGGTAGTGATTAAACAAGCTTATCGCTTGGAGGTATGGGATGCATAAAGCTTTTTTTTACCGGGGAATTCAAGTGCTAAACCACGACGGGGCAGGGTCTTTGTTTTTGTATTAGCGTTTTGACCTGTGACCCAAAGCCGCAACGTTGGGGCCATGGACGCGGCGTCGCACATTCATATCAAGGGCGCCCGCGAGCACAATTTGCGGAATCTGGAGCTCCGTATTCCCCGCGGCCGTTTGGTGGTGATCACGGGGCCTAGTGGATCGGGCAAGTCTTCGCTGGCATTCGATACTATTTACGCGGAGGGCTACCGGAAATACATGGAGAGCCTCTCCGCCTCGGCCCGCCAGTTGCTCGAGCAGCTCAAGCGGCCAGATGTCGATTTCATCCACGGGCTTTCGCCGGTACTGGCCATTGAGCAACGAACCGGGGGCAGTTCGCCCCGCAGCACCGTGGCCACTGTCACAGAGGTGGCGGATTATGCCCGGCTGCTGTGGGCCCTGTGCGGCGAACAACGCTGCCCCAAGGATGGCGGAGCGGTCGCCAAACGGTCGCTCGATGACTGTGTCACCCAGCTGCTCGGCGAGGCGGCCGGCGAACGGGCCCTGCTGCTCGCACCGTGGATGACCGCCAAACCCGCTGTCCTGCGCGACGAGATGGCGCAGCTGCCCCAACGGGGATTCCAGCGGGTGCGCATTGCCGGCGAAATCCACTCCCTGGACGAACCCCGCCTCGTGCCGAACGGCACAGAGGCGATCACGGTCGAGGTGGTGGTGGACCGGCTGGTCATCGCCCCGGCCCAGCGAAGTCGGCTGGCCGATTCCCTCGAGTTGGCCTTCCGGGAGGGCCAGAACCGCGCCACGGTGCTTGTGCAGAAAAACGCAGAGGCCCCTTGGCGGGAAATTTCGCTGAGCCAGCACCTGAGCTGCGTGATCTGCGGCGATGTCTTTGAATCGCTGACGCCGCGCTGTTTTTCC
>JBAXWQ010000324.1:0-2944 GCA_037128315.1 Opitutia bacterium
ATCGGTCGGGTTCCGATCACCTGCCAGGTGCGAAGTGCCATGGCGATGGTGCGGGTGCCAAGCATGGAGCCGGGACCAGTGCAGAAGACGAAGGCGCCGACATCGGAGAAAGGGCGACCAGCACGTTGCAATACCGCCTCGGTTCCAGTGAACAGCGCCGTGCCTGCTTCCTTCGGCGAGTTATCCCAGATCGCGGGCTGATCAGCCTGCAAGAGACCAACCTGCGTGTTCATCGAAGTGGCATCGAGAACGAGCAGGCAGCGGTGGCTGGTCAAAAGCTGTGTAAGCGAAGGCATTACGCGAGGGGCAGCTTGGGAGCGTGTGGCCAAATGTCCACGTTGGTTTCGCGCTTCGTATCCGCTGAATCTGGCATTGACCGTGCGCGGAGCGGTCACCTAGCTTGGCCGGTTTACCGCATCAATTCCCCCTATTTTAATACCGTGAACGTTCAAATTACCGACATCAACGAGACCCGCAAAACGCTGACCGTCACCCTCGACAAGAGTGAGGTTGATGGTGAATACAACACGATCCTGGGGGATTTCACCAAGCAGGTCAGCCTGCCTGGCTTCCGCCCGGGCAAGGCGCCGGCCGCCATGGTGGCGAAGCGCTACAGCAAGGAACTCAAGGATGAGTTCAAGCAGAAGGTCATCGGCAAGGCCTACCGCGACGGCCTCGAGCAATCGAAGCTCGAGGTGCTTTCGCTCATCGATGTTGAGGAGGGCGTAATCGAGCCCGGCCTGTCTGCCGCCATCAAGCTGACGGTGGATGTGCGCCCGGAGTTCAAGCTGCCGGAATACACCGGAATCAAGACCGAGATCCAGTCGACGGAGCCCACCGAGGCCGAGGTGGACACCGTGATCGAGGGCATGCGCGCCGAGCGGGCAGATTTCAAGGTGGCCGAGCGGGCCGCCGCCAAGAGCGACTATGTGCGCTTCGGCTACGAAGGCACGCTCGACGGCCAGGCCCTGACCACTTTGGTCGGCGACAAGGCGATCTATGCCAGCGCCCCGCAAACTTGGGAAGAGGTGGAGGGTACCAACGAGGGTCTGCTCCCCGGCATGTCCAACCAGATCGCCGGCCTGAAGACCGGGGACAAGAAGACGGTGACAATTACGTTCCCGGCGGATTTCGCCGCCGTGCCTGCTCTGGCCGGCAAGGCCGTGAGCTACGCGATCGAGGTACAGGAAGTCCGCGAGCGGGTCTTGCCGCCGCTGGACGAGGCTTTCTTCAAGCAGAGCCAGGTCGACGACCTCGCGGCCCTGAAGTCTCAGGTCAGCACCAATCTGAAGATGCGGAAGGAGCACGAGAACCGCGCCGCCCAGCGTCGCCAGGTCACGGACTCCATTGTGGCCCAGGCCAATTTCCCGGTGCCGGACAGCCTGATCGCCTCCGAGCGCGACGGCGTGCTGCGCCAGTTCATCGAGGAAAACATGCGCCGCGGTGTGCCGCAGGAGCAGTTCGAGCAAAACAAGAAGGAGCTCCACGAGAGCGCCACCAAGGCCGCCGTGTCCCGGGTCAAGGTGCAGCTCATCCTCGCCAAGATCGCCGAGGCGGAAAAAATCAAGGTTGACGAGAAGGATTTCAACAACTGGCTCATGCGCGAAGCCATGCGCGGCGGGCAGCGGCCGGACAAGCTCGCCAAGGACCTTGGCAAGGACCGCGAGCAGCTCCGCGCCATCCAGCAGCAGATCATGTTCGACAAGACCCTTGATTTTCTGGTCTCCAAGGCTACCGTCAATACGGCAACCGCCAAAGCATGAGCTACTACGTTCCAATTGTCCTCGAAAACACCGGCTGCGGCGAGCGGTCGATGGATATCTACAGCCGCCTCCTGAAGGATCGCATCATTTTCATCGGCTCGCCCATCGATGATGGCGTCGCCAATGTGGTGATCGCCCAGATGCTGTTCCTGCAGATGGAGGACCCCAAGAAGGACATCCACCTCTACATCAACTCCCCTGGTGGTGTTGTGACCGGGGGCATGGCCATCTACGACACCATGAATTTCCTGCAATGTGACATCGTCACCTATTGCATCGGCATGGCGGCCAGCATGAGCACGGTGCTCCTCGCGGCCGGCACGAAGGGCAAGCGTCACGCTTTGCCCAACAGCCGCATCATGATCCACCAGCCCTCGGGTGGCGCAGGCGGCCAGGCGGCCGATATCGCCATCCAGGCCCGGGAAATCATCCGTTGGCGCAAGACTCTCAACGAAACTATCGCCAAGCACACTGGCAAGACTGCCGACCAGGTGGGCATTGACTCGGATCGCGACTACTACCTGAGCGCGGAAGAAGCTAAGACGTACGGTATTGTTGACCATGTAGTTGCGTCGATCCGCGACGCCAAGAAGATCGCTGAGACGGCGGCCTGAGCCCGCGGTCCATTCCTTTTTTAGGACGGGAAAACGCCTCGACTAACCCTCCGGCTGAGCCGATACACCTTCATGGCCAAATCCTCGCGCATGACCCTCTGTTCCTTCTGCGGTAAATCGCAGGCGGAAGTACGCAAGATCATCGCGGGACCGGGGGTCTATATCTGCGATTCCTGTGTCAACGTCTGCAAGACGATCATCGACCGCGAGGTCAAGGCGCCGACCGCGGCCGCACCGGATGGAACGACAAAGCCGGCCTTTCGCCTGATCAAGCCGGCGGACATCAAGAAGGTGCTCGACGACCATGTCATCGGTCAGGATCACGCCAAAAAGGTCCTCTCGGTCGCGGTCTACAATCATTACAAGCGCCTGAATTTCGACGCCTCCGGCCAGCCTCGCGAGAATGCGGCCATGCCCGCCGAGTTCAGCGATGTTGAGGTCGAGAAGAGCAATATCCTGCTCGTTGGTCCGACCGGCTCGGGCAAGACGCTGCTGGCTCGTTCTCTCGCCCGCATCCTCGATGTGCCCTTCGCGATCTCCGATGCCACCACGCTGACCGAGGCCGGT
>JBAXWQ010000325.1:0-2905 GCA_037128315.1 Opitutia bacterium
CAGAAGGACCAGGCGATAGGGGAATTGCGCGGGGTTGAGAAGTTCTTTGCAGGGTCGGCGCCACGGGCGGCGCTACGAATCGCGTACGTCTATCAAGCCTGGAAAGAGCAGGCCAACTTCATTGGCGCTTTGCGGGATATCATGAAGAAATACCCGGGCAGCGGCGAATCAAACACGGCGCATATCGAATTAGAGCGCTTGGGAATAGGCTCAGGAGGAACAACAGATGCAAAATAAAAGCAAGAGAATCACCTGTTTTGCCGTCGTAACCCTGATGGCGGGGACGAGCGTGTTGATGCTGCCGATCCCGGCGCGTGCGCAGGGCAAGGCCCCGGCGGCGGCCGGCAAGCCCTCGAGCAAGCCTGCGGCGGCTGACAAGCCTGCGGCGGCCTCGGCGGCACCTGCGGCTGCCACGGACCGAACGGCGGCGTCGGCGTCGGGCGAACTCGAAGCGCGGCGATTGCTGGCGCTCGGTCAAGAATTGCTCGATTCAAACGAACGCGATCGCGGCCTCAAGATGATCGAGACGGTGATCGAGCAGTTCCCGTCATCCCGATCCGTCTTTCCGGCTTGTCTGACGCTGGGCAGGCACTACATCAAGGCGAACGAAAAGATCCCGGAGGCGATTAACTACTTGAATCGGCTTCGCGTGCTCGAGCCGGAAAACAAGCTCGCTACGGGTGAGGATCGCGAGTGGTTTCTGGAGGCGATGTACCTCATGGGAACGGCCTATTTTCAGACCCGGCAGTACACCCGGGCGTTCCCCTTGCTGCGCCATATCACGGCCAAATACCCCAACACCGTGTGGGCCAATCAGGCGTATTATTGCATCGGCATGTGCCACTTCGCCCAAGAAAACTGGAGCAAGGCAATTGAGGCGCTCAGCCTGGTCGGGACGTTTGTGGATCCCGACAGTCCGACCGTCTCCTTTGCCGAGGCCGGCCGCCGTTTCTACGTCAAGGTCGAGGATGCCGATTTTCCCGTCATGCTGAAGATGGGGAAAAAGATCACGATGCTGCTGGAGACGGATACGGGCGACAAGGAGATCGTCGATTGCGCGCTCCTGACGCCGAATTCGCCAATCATGATCTGCTCGCTGCCGACGGCGATCGGCGTGCCCATACCGGGCGACCGCGTGCTTCAGGTGGTGGGCGGCCAAAAGGTGACCGCCACGTTCGTGGATGAAAGCACGAAGGACGGAGCAGGCAATGTCCTGCGCACGGCCTCGGTGCGCATGGTCTCCACCGGATCGATCGACTTCCTGATGGGCGATTTCGATAAGCGTGCACCCGCCGCGTTTCTTGCCCAGCCGCTCTTCATCCAGGTGGTGGATGTCGATCTGGACACCAGTGACAAGCCCGAAACGATCACCCTGAGCGTGATCTCCCGCTACAAGGTCAAATCGGAGGACGAGGCTCAGGTGGCAACGGCGTTGGCCGCCGACAAAGTGACGCGCTACCAGACGCGCGACCGTGTCGATGTGAAACTCGTTGAGCAGGGCACGAACACGGTGGTTCGTACCGGACGGTTCACAGGCAAGGTCGACATCGTTCGCGCGGATGAGTCTCTGCCGGCCGATCAGTCGGACAACCAGCTCGCCTGTCTCGTCGAAGACGAAGTGGTTGCCGTCTATACCGACAATCTGCACATCCAAGGTGATGTCCCGCGTGTTGTGGAGGCGGTCGTTCCGGTTGCGGGCGAAATCAACAACATCCCCATATCGGAAACATCTCAGGTGAATGATCCGCTGATGTTGGCGAAAAAGAATCTACTCGAGGCCAAAGCCTATCTCGAACTGGCCCGCATCTTCAAAAGCATGGGGCTGATGGGTGGCACCATCTCACGGGCCGGCGAGGGCGTCTCGCGTGTCCAAACCGTAATCAGCAGCCCCAACCGCGACATCGGTTTAGCGTTCAAGCAGGAGGCTTTCAAAACCAAGTGGGAACTGCACATCGAGGCCGGCCAGCTTGCGGATGCTATGGCGACCTGCGCGACGTTCAGCAAGTACTATCCCGACTCGCCGCTGGTCGCCGACGCGCTGCTCGGCGTGGGCAAGATCCGGCTGGAAGAAAAACAGTATGCGTTGGCGATCACGGTATTCGATCAGATCACGAAACTGGCGAGCGGCAGCATGGACACCAAGGCCGAGGCCCAATTCGAAATTGCCAAGGCGCAGGAATGCATATTCCAGGTGCAGTTGTCCAAGCTGGTCGGCAAGGCCCGCGAGGCGATGCTTAAAGCGGGCGACAGCGCCTCGGTCCAGTCGTACATGACCTGTGTGCAGCGGTATCCAAAAAGCATCTACGCCGGCCCCGCACTGGGCAAGGTGATCGATTATTACATTGCCCAAAGCGATTTTGGGCAGGCCAATTTGCTGCTGGAACAGACGTTTCAGGACTATCCCGACGCATCGTTCCTCGACAGCATGCTGATGAAGTGGGTGTTGGTCTCCTTCCAGACGGGCGATTTTGCGAAGGCCCAGGAGAAGTGTAAGAAGCTCCTCATGGAATACCCCGACAGCCCGCATGCGGAAACCGCACGAGGGGTGCTGCCAAAAATCGAGGCTCGTCTGAATCGAGGACCTTAAACGCTGATCCCCATTGAGGCGCATGTGATACAACCGTTGTACAGAACGAAACAGGAGAAACAGTTCATGAAACAATTCATTTTTGGCATGTGCGTGCTTGGGTCGGTCTGGGCGGCGGTCGCGCAAACACCCGAAGCCGCTCCTGCAGGCGCGCCTGCGGTCATAAACCCGCGGGTTGCCCGATTTACCGAGTTGCTCAGCGGTGCGCAGAGCTCGCTTGAAAGCGTACTTCCTGAGGAACTGATTACCTTGTTGCAGGAGGGGCGCGACCTCGGCCGGCCTCAGATGGTTTCCGGCGTCTTGCGCGGCTACCTGTCC